>JAJZFF010000429.1 GCA_021805485.1 Pseudomonadota bacterium | reverse complement strand
ATGCTTGGCCAGGCCGCGCACCGAGAGCAGCGTGCCGCCCGCGGCCTCGATGTCCAGCTCCAGCGGGCCGACCGGCGCGGCCGGCGTCCAGACGCGGTGCCGGCTGAACAGGCCCCAGATGCCCCCGGGCAGGAACACCATGATGAGGATCACCGCCGCGCCATAGACGGCGAGGTAGAACTGCTTGAGGAAGCGCAGCCATTCCGGCAACAGAATGAGCAGCCCGGCGCCGATGGTCGCGCCCACCGCCGCCTCGCCGCCGCCGAGCAGGACCATGGTGAGCAGCACCACCGAATCGTCGAAGGCGAACTGGTCGGGGCTGATGTAGCGGAAGGCGCCGGCGAAAAGGCCGCCGCCGAGCCCGCCGAGCAGCGCGCTCAGCGCGAAGGCGATGATCTTGACGCGGAACGTGTTGATGCCGACGACGCCGGCGGCGAGCTCGTTGTCGCGCACGGCCTGCATCGCCAGCCCCAGCCGGCGCGATTTCAGCACCGCGACCAGGCCGCCGACGGCGAACAGCACCACGAGGCAGGCGGCGAGATAGACCTGGTTGTTCTCGAAATCGATGCCCGGCAGATGCGGGCGGCCGATGTTGCGGATGCCGTCCGGCCCGCCGGTGACGCTGATCCAGTTGGTCAGCACCAGGGTGAGGATCTGCTGGAAGCTGATCGTCACCATGGCGAGGTAATGCCCGCCGAGCTTGAGCGTGGACGAGCCGAGCGCGATGCCGAACAGCGTCGCCACCACGAGGCCGAGAATGAGCGCGGGCAGGAAGCCCAGGCCGAGCGTGGTGGTGCCGAGCGCAACGCCGTAGGCGCCGAGCCCGAAGAACGCGGCCTGGGCGAGCGAGATCTGGCCGGTATAGCCGAGCAGCACGGTCAGCCCGAGCACGGCGATGGCGTAGCTCGCCGCCTGCAGCAGCAGCTTGACGAGGTACTCGCCGAGCGGCAGGGCGAGGGCGAGGGCGACCGCGAGCGCGGCGAGGACGACATAGACCAGGGTGCGGGCGCGCGGGCTCATGCTTTCTGCGACACTTTCTCGCCGAACAGGCCCTGCGGCCGCAGCAGCAGGAAGGCGAACAGCACGATGAAGGCAAAGGCATCCTTGTACGGCACGGAGATGTAGTAGGCGCCGAAGGTCTCGATGACGCCGATGGCGATGCCGCCGACGATCGCCCCCGGCACGTCGCCGAAGCCGCCGATGATGGTGGCGGCGAAGGCTTTCAGGGCGATCTGGCCGCCGAGCCCGACGGAGACGAACAGGATCGGCGCCACCAGGATGCCGGCGATGCCGCCGAGCATGGCCGAATAGATGAAGGTGAGCATGATCATCCAGCCCACCTTGATGCCGAGCAGGCTCGCCATCTCCTTGTCCTGCGAGACCGCCTGCATGCGCTTGCCGAGCAGCGTGTGCTCGAAGAACAGATATTGCAGCGCCACCAGCGCCAGGGTGACGGCGATGATGGTGAGGTACTGCGCGTCGAGGAAGAGATTGCCGAGGCTGATGCCCGGCGCATCCAGCATCGGCGCCAGCATCGAGGGCTCGGGACCGTAGACGCCGAGGATGATGTTGGTGATGAAGATCGAGGCGCCGATGGTCGAGATCACCACCGGCAGGAAGGAGCGGTTGCGCAACGGATAATAGACGCTGAGATTGAACAGCGCGCCGAACAGCGCCATCACCGCCAGCGTGATGAGAATGCCGACCCAGTAGGGCAGGCCGAGATCGGCGGTGGTGACGACCATGCCGTAGGCGCCGACCACGGCGAACTGGCCCTGGGCGAAATTCACCACGTTGGTGGCGCGGTAGATCAGCACGAAGCCGAGCGCGACCAGCGCATAGACGGCGCCGATGCCGACGCCCTGGAAGAGCAGCTGCAGCAGGACCGTCATCGCCCGTGTTCCGCGCGCCACCGGTTCATCGACCGTCCCCTCAGGGCGCGAACTCGATGTGCTTGATGAATACCACCTTGCCGTTGTCGTTCTTGACGATGTTGTAGCCGTGCAGCCCGTCGCCATTGGCGTCGAAATTGTAGGTGCCCTCGACGCCCTTGTAGTCGCGGATGGCGAGGATCGCCTCGCGCACCGCCTTCGGATCGGTGGATTTGGCGGTGTTGATGGCGCGCGCGGCGAGTTTCACCGCGTCATAGGTCCAGGACGAGAAATTGTCCGCCCCCGCCTTGTGCGCGGCCTTGTAGGCATCGGCGAAGGCGCGCGCCTCGGGGCTGGAATCGGCGTTGAAATCGGCGATGCCGTAGGTGCCGAAGAGCGCGGGGCCCGAGAGGCGCAGCGCCGTCGTCGCCACGATCGAGGGCGAGCCGACCCAGGGCGTGCGCACGCCGAGCTGGCGCAGCTGGCGGGCGAAGATGCCGAGATCCTGCTCGAAGGTGAAATAGCTGCCGATGACGTCCGCCGGCGAGCCCTTGATCGCCAGCACCACGGGGGTGAAGTCGGTGGCCTGGTTGGCGTAGCCCTGCTCGGTGACGACCTCCGCGCCAGCGGCCTTCAGCTCCTCGACGAGGTGCTTGTGGCCGTTGGAGCCGAACGCGTCGGTGGAATAGACCACGGCCCACTTCTTCAGCTTCAGCTCGCCGACGCCGAAGGCGGCGATGACCTTGGCCGAATAGGCGTCGTTCGGGCGGCAGCGGAACAGCCATGGGTCGCCGCTGCGCGTCAGCTCCGGGTCGGTGCCGCCGAAGAACACCGGCTTGGCGACGCGACGCACGTCCGGGTCCATCGCCTGGGTCTGGGTCGAGCGGATCGAGCCGAGGAAGGCGACGATGGAGGCGTCGGACGCGAGCCGGTTGAAGGCGGCGACGCCGCCGGGATTGCTGGTCTGGTCGTCCTCGGTGACGAGCACCAGCTTGCGCCCGAGCACACCGCCGGCGGCATTCACCTCCTCGGCGGCGAGCTGCGCCCCCCACTGCGCGAACCGCCCCGACTCGGCCGCCGCCCCGGTGACCGGCACGACCATGCCAAGCTTGAGGTCCTCGGCCCGGACCGGCGCCGCGGCGAAGCTGGCCAGCACAGCGGCGAGCGCGGCGGCCCGCACGCCGAGACGCACGGATGGACGATTCATGGCGGCCATGTCGGGTGGTTCCTCCCTCGCGGTTCTTTGCTCGCGTGTCGCGACCGATGCGAGCATCTTGCCCCGGTTCGCCGTGCGCCACAACCGGGGGCCGGCAGGCCGCCGGCCGCGCACTCACGCCAGAACGTGGGCGCCGCCGTCGATCGGGATCACCGTGCCGGTGATGCGCCGCGCCCCGTCGCCGGCGAGGAAGGCGGCGAGCGCGCCGACATCGTCGATCTCGGCCAGATGGTGTTCCGGCGTCGTCGCCGCCGTCTGCTCCATCAGCTCGTCGAAATGCGCGATGCCGCTGGCCGCGCGGGTGCGGATGGGCCCGGGCGAGAGGGCGTTGACGCGGATCTGCTTCGGCCCCAGCTCGGCGGCGAGATAGCGCACCGCGCTCTCCAGCGCCGCCTTCACCGGGCCCATCACGTTGTAGTTGGGCACCACGCGCGCCGAACCGTAGAAGCTCACCGTCATCAGCGCGCCGCCCGCCGCCATCAGCGGCTCGGCCAGGCGCGCGGCGCGCAGGAAGGAGTGGCACGAAACATCCATCGCCTGCGCGAAACCGGCGGCGGAGCAGTCGATCACCCGCCCGTGCAGATCCTCGCGCGGGGCGAAGGCGATGGCGTGCAGCAGGAAGTCCAGCCCGCCCCATTGGCGCGCGATGGCGGCGAAGACCGCCTCCAGCTCCCCCGGAAGCGCGACGTCGCAGGGCAGCACCAGCTCGGCGCCGAGCGGCGTGGTGACGGCGCGGACGAAGGGTTCGGCACGGGCGTTGAGGAAGGTCGCCGCCAGGCGGGCGCCGGCGGCGGCGAAATGGCGGGCGCAGCCGGCGGCGATGGAGTGCTCGTTGGCGATGCCGAGCACCAGCCCGCGCTTGCCGGCGAGGTCCGGAGCGGGCCCCGCCGGCGCGGTTTCGTCGGCCACGCCTTCAGGCCTGTTTCGCCGCCATCGGTGCCGGCGCCGCCACGGCCGCCGCCGGCGCGCTGGCGACGGCCGGCTTCGCCGCCGGCTCCTTGGCCACCGCGTCCCTGGCGGCGGATGGTTTCGCCGGCGCGCTGGCCGTCTCGGCCTGCAGGCCCGCGAGCGCCAGTTCCGACGCCTCGAAATAGGAGCTCCGCATCTCGTCGTTGATCCGGCGCATGCCGGCGACCATGCGCTCCATGCGGCTGCGCATGATCTCGAGCTCCGCCTCCATGTACTCCTCGGGCCGGCGCGGGGCGGTGAGCAGGCGCATCTCGGAGAGCCCGTCCTCCATCAGGCTGCGGCCGAGTTCGGCCTGCTGCAGGGCCATGCTCATGAAGCCCTGGAACAGCCGCTCGGTGGCCTTGCCGCAGCAGGCCAGCCGGTCCTGGGCGGGGGCCAAAAGCGTATCGAAGCGGAACGGGTCAAGCATCGGGGATTTGCTGTCGCGCATCGTCCGTCTCCTGGGTTTACCGTGCTGTGGGCTCCGCGGCGGTTCGGATGGTGCATGCCCCGGATGGAGCATACCATCGCGTGCATCACCACCGCGGAGCCCTCATACCGCAATGCAACAGCGCTGGCGATGACAATGCCTTGACATGAATCAAGTCGCGCCGCCCGGCGTGATCACGGTCAGCGTGTGATGGGCGATCATCGCCTCCTCGTCGGTCGGCACGACCCAGACCTGCACCGCGCTCGCCGGCGCGCTGATCCGCCCCTGCCCGGCCGCGTTGGCCGCCGGATCGAGGCTCACGCCGAGCCACCCGAGCCGGGCCGCGATCAGCGCCCGCACCGGGGCGGCGTGCTCGCCGATACCGGCGGTGAAGACGAACCCGTCCAGCCCGCCGAGCGCGCCCGCGAGCGCGGCGGCCTCGCGGGCGGCGCGGTAGGCGAAAAGCTCCACCGCCTCGCGCGCCGCCGGGGCATCGCTGGCGAGCAGGGTGCGCATGTCGCTGGCCAGGCCGGAGACGCCGAGCAGGCCGGAGCGGTGATAGAGCAGGTCCTCGATCGCCGCCGCGCTCATGCCGCGCTGCTGGGCGAGATAGAGCACGACGCCGGGATCCAGGCTGCCGCAGCGCGTGCCCATCACCAGCCCGTCGAGCGCGGTGAAGCCCATGCTGGTCTCGACGCTCTGCCCATCCCGCATGGCGCAGAGGCTGGCGCCGTTGCCGAGATGGGCCGTGATCACCCGCCCGGCGGCGAGCGCGGGGGCCAGGACACGCAGCCGGCGGGCGATCCACTCGTACGAGAGGCCGTGGAACCCGTAGCGCCGCACCCCGGCCGCGGTGATCTCGCGCGGCAGCGCGAACCGCGTCGCCAGCGCCGGCATGGTCCGGTGGAAGCCGGTGTCGAAGCAGGCGACCTGCGGCAACTCCGGCCGCATCGCCGCCAGCGCGCGGATCGGCGCCAGATTGTGCGGCTGGTGCAGCGGCGCCAGCGGCGCGAGCGCGGCCAGCGCGTCGAGCAGCGCCGCCGTCACCAGCGCCGGCGCGGCGAAGTCCGCCCCGCCATGGACGACGCGATGGCCGACCGCGACGAGGGCGTCGGCGCCGTGCTGATGGGCGAGCAGGTCGAGCAGGCCGCCGAGCAGGTCCTCGTGCGTGCGCGCCGCGCCCTCGGGCCAGCGTCGTTCCGCCAGCACCGCGCCCGCCGCGTCGCGCATCGCCAGGTGCGGCGCGCTGCCGATGCCCTCGATCGAGCCGCCGAGCACGGGGTCCAGCCCATCGGGCGTGGCAGCGATGCTGTACAGCGAGAACTTGATGGACGAGGAGCCGGCGTTGACCGTCAGCAGCGTCCGCATCGGCGCCTCAGCCCGCCACCGGCGCGCGGCCTATCCCCGGGAGGGCCAGCCGGGCGCGGGCGAGCAGCACGGCGACGGCGCAGGAGGCGATGCGGGTGCGTTCGGCATCGGCCCGGCTGGTCAGGATGATCGGCACCCGCGCGCCGAGCACGACCCCGGCGGCATCCGCCCCGGCGAGGAAGGTGAGCTGCTTGGCCAGCATGTTGCCGGCCTCGAGGTCCGGCACCAGCAGGATGTCGGCGTAGCCGGCCACCGGCGAGACGATGCCCTTCTCCTTCGCCGCCGCCGGGCTCACCGCATTGTCGAAGGCGAGCGGACCGTCCAGCAGGGCGCCGCGGATCTGGCCGCGGTCGGCCATCTTGCACAGCGCCGCGGCGTCCAGCGTCGAGCGCAGTTTCGGCGTCACCGTCTCCACCGCCGAGAGAATGGCGACGCGGGGCTTGGTGATGCCCATGACATGCGCGAGGTCGATCGCGTTCTGCACGATATCGCGCTTGGTCTCGAGATCGGGCGCGATGTTGATGGCGGCGTCGGTGAGCAGCAACGGGCGCGGATAGCGCGGCACGTCCACGAGATAGACGTGGCTGATCCGCCGCTCGGTGCGCAGGCCGCTGCTCTCGGCGACCACCTCGTGCATGAGTTCGTCGGTGTGCAGCGAGCCTTTCATCAGCATCGCGGCCTCGCCGTGGCGCACCAGCTCGACCGCGGCGGCGGCGGCGGCGTGGCTGTGCGGCGCCGGCACCAGGCGGAAGTTGGAAATGTCGAGCCCCGCCTCCTTGGCGACGGCGCGGATACGCGCCTCCGGCCCGACCAGGATCGGCGTGATCAGCCCGGCCTTCGCCGCCTCCACCGCGGCGCCGAGCGCGGCCTCGTCGCAGGGATGCACGATCGCCGTCGTCACCGGCGCCCCGCCGGCGGCCCGTTCGAGCAGCTCGCGATAGCGCTGGTGGCGGCTGATCTGCACCTCGGGCAGCGCGACGCGCGGCAGGCGCAGCTTCTCGGTCGGCGCCCTCACCTCCGCGTCGCCCTCGATCACCGTCTCGCCGCGCTGGTTGACGACGCGGCAATCGAGCAGCACCACCGAATGTTCGGGACGCTTCTCGCGCACCGTCACGGAGGCGGTGATGGTGTCGCCGATCGAGACCGGATGCAGGAAGCGCAGGCTCTGCCCGAGATAGATCGTGCCGGGACCGGGCAAACGGGTGCCGAGCACGCTCGAAATCTGCGCTGCGCCGAGCATGCCATGGGCGACGATGTGGTGAAAAATGTCGGTGCTGGCATAGGCGGGGTCGAGATGGGCCGGATTGAGGTCGCCGGAGACGACGGCGAAGAGCTGGATGTCCTCGCGCGATACCGTGCGCACGATGGCGGCGCTGTCGCCGACGGCGAGTTCGTCGAAAGTGCGGTTCTCCAGGAAGGCGGGCGCGTCCGGCGTGCCGATTCCCACCTCAATGCTCACGAACGTAGGAGCCCGGCGCATCCATGATCGGCCGGTAGCGGGCGTGGCCGAGCGGCGGCGGAGGGGCCGGCGGACCGGAGCGCGCATCGAGCCATTCGACCCAGGCCGGCCACCACGAGCCCTCGTGCCGCTCCGCCCGTTCCAGCCACTCGTCCGGCCCGACATAGCGGCCTTCGGCCGGGCGCAGGAGGCGGCGGAAATGCCGGTTGGGGTGGCCCGGCTCGCTGACGATGCCGGCATTGTGCCCGCCCGAGGTCAGCACGAAGGTGATCTCGCCATCCTCGAGCAGATGGAGCTTGTGGACCGAGCGCCAGGGCGCGACGTGGTCGGTCTCGGTGCCGACGACGAAGGCGGGGATGCGGTGGACGTCGCTGAGCGAGACCGGGCGACCGCCGGCGGGGAAGCGGCCCTCGGCGAGGTCGTCGTCGTGATAGAGCCGGGTGAGGTATTCGCTGTGCATCGCCGCCGGCATGCGCGTGCCGTCGGCGTTCCAGGTCATCAGGTCGTTGGGCATCTCGCGCTCGCCGAGCAGATAGCTGCGGATCGAGCGCGACCAGATGAGGTCGTTGGAGCGCAGCAGCTGGAACGCACCGGCCATCTGGCGGCTGTCGAGATAGCCCTGCTCGTGCATCATGTCCGAGAGGAAGGCGAGCTGGTCCTTGCCGATGAAGAGCTGCAGCTCGCCGGCCTCGGAGAATTCGGTCTGCGCCGCGAGCAGGGTCAGGCTGGCGAGCCGCTCGTCGCCGTCGCGCGCCATCGCCGCGGCGGCGATGGCGAGCAGCGTGCCGCCGAGACAGTAGCCGGCGCCATGGATGCGCGCCGCGCCGGTGATGGTGCCGACCGCGTCCAGCGCCGCCATCACCCCCTGGGTCCGGTAATCCTCCAGCGTCGCATCGCGCAGCTCGGCGCCGGGGTTGCGCCAGGAGATCGCGAACACGGTGTAGCCCTGCCCGACCAGATAGCGGATCAGCGAGTTGTGCGGCGAAAGATCGAGAATGTAATATTTCATGATCCAGGCCGGGATGATCAGCACCGGCTCCCCCCGCACCGCGGCCGTCGTCGGCGCATACTGGATCAGCTCGATCAGGCGCGTGCGCAGCACCACCTTGCCCGGGGTGACAGCGAGATTCTCGCCCACCGCAAAGCCGCCGCGCCCGGCCAGCGGCTGGCCCGCGAGATGCTCCTGCAGGTCGCTGAGGACATGCGACGCGCCGGCGAGCAGGTTGGCGCCGCCGCTATGCAGCGTCGCGTTGATCACCTCCGGGTTGAGCCAGGGGACGTTGGAGGGGGAGAACATGTCCACCCACTGGCGGATGGCGAACGGCACGATGCGGGCGTTGCGCGCGGACATGCCTTCGGGCCCGGCGGCGGCGCTCGCCCACCATTCCTCGGCGAGCAGGAAGAGCTGCTGCAGGAAGGCGAAGGGCGCGGCCTGCCAGGCCGGGTCGGCGAAGCGGTGATCGCCCGCGGGCGGGGCGATCACCTGTGCCCCGCCGGCGGCCTGCACCGCGCGGGCGGCCTGGGCCAGCGCCCGCTCGGCCAGCTCGGCGCGGCGGAACGGGCTGTTGGCGAGATGGACGGCCCAGTCCAGATGGGCGAGCCACAGCGTCGCCGGGGAGAGGCCGAGCGTGAAGCGGCCCTGAAGCGCGTGCAGCGCCTGATCCAGCGCGTGCCAGCCTTCCGCCTCCGGCCACCGGCTGCCTGGCGGGCGGGCGGGAGCGATGGCGAGCGAGGTCACGTCGTCCATGGCGGGACTCCTTCCTTGGCGCCGCCACCCCATGCGCGCGGCATGGCGGACGGGCCTTGACGCAGATCAACCAACCTGGCGAGCCTCGGTCGTAGACCGCGCGCCCCTTGCCCTCAACCCGGAAGTTGTTACATCTGGGTTGCGTGCAAGGGCGCACGGAGAGGAGGGGGACGGCGTGGAGGCGATGCACCGCGCGGTGCGGGACGCGGCGTTCGATGGCATCGTCGTCACCGACTCCCGCGGCACAATCCACCTCGTCAACGCCACCGTGCGGCGGATGTTCGGCTACGCCACGGAGGAAATGCTCGGGCGCAATATCGGCCTGCTGATGGCCGAGCCCGACGCCGCGCAGCACCAGCACTTCATGCGCCGCTATCTCGAGAACCGCGAGCGCCACGTCATCGGCACCAGCCGCGAGGTGGTGGCGCGCCGGCGCGACGGCACGCTGTTCCCGATCGAGATCGCGATCGGCGAGCTCGGCCAGGACGGCGAGCCCTCCTTCATCGGCATTCTGCGCGACATCACCGACCGCAATCCCGCCGAGGCGGCGCTGACCGAACGCGAGGAGCGGCTGCGCTCGATCCTCGCCACCGTGCCGGACGCCGTCATCGTCATCGACGAGCGCGGCGCCATCGAATCCTTCAGCGGCGCGGCCGAGAAACTGTTCGGCTACACGCAGGCCGAGATCGTCGGCCAGAATGTCAGCGTGCTGATGCCGGAGCCCTATCGCAAGAGCCATGACGGGTTCCTGGCGCGCTATCTCGCCACCGGCGAGCGGCGCATCATCGGCATCGGCCGCGTCGTGGTCGGGCAGCGCGCCGACGGCACCACCTTCCCGATCGAGCTGCATGTCGGCGAGATGTTCCCCGGCGGACGGCGGCTGTTCACCGGCTTCGTGCGCGATCTGACGGAAATGCAGCGCACCGAGACCCGGCTGCAGGACCTCCAGGCCGCCCTGCTCCACGCCTCGCGCCTGACGACGATGGGCCGCATGGCATCGACGCTGGCACACGAGATCAACCAGCCGCTCACCGCCATCGCCAACTACGTGCAGGCGGCGCGCCAATTGCTCGACAGCGGCCGCCCCGATGCGATGCAGCGCGTCGCCGACGCGATCGAGAAGGCGGCGGCGCAGGCCAGCCGCGCCGGGACGGTGATCCGCCACATGCGCGAGTTCGTCACCCGTGGCGAGACCGAGCGCCGGGGCGAGGATCTCAACAAGATGGTGCAGGACGCCAGCGCGCTGGCGCTGATCGGCTCGCGCGAATATGGCGTGCAGGTGCGGTTCAACCTCACCCCCGACCTGCCGTCGGTGCTGGCCGACAAGGTGCAGATCCATCAGGTCGTGCTCAATCTCGTGCGCAACGCGATGGAGGCGCTGCAGGGCTGCGACACGCGCGAGATCACCCTCACCACCCGGCTCGACGGGGCGCATCGCATGGCCCATGTCGAAGTCGCCGATACCGGTCCCGGCCTGGCGCCGGAGATCGCAGCGCAATTGTTCCGCCCGTTCGTCTCGACCAAGAAGCAGGGCATGGGCCTCGGGCTCTCGATCTGCCGCGAGATCATCGAGAGCCATGGCGGCCAGTTGCAGATCAGTTCGGTGCCGCAGCGCGGCATGGCGGTCGGGTTCACGCTGCCGCTGGCGCAGGAGGCCGACCTTGACGCCGAATGACCTCGTCATCGTCGTCGATGACGACGACGCCGTGCGCGATTCCCTCCAGGTGCTGCTGGAGACCGCCGGCTACCAGGTGCGCGGGCACGCCTCCGGCGCCGCGCTGCTCGCCGATATTCCAGCCTGCGGCTGCATTCTTCTCGATATCCGCATGCCGGAGATGGACGGGATCACGGTGCTCGACCGGCTGCGCGAGCAGGGCGCGCGCCTGCCGGTGATCGTCATCACCGGCCATGGCGACGTGCCGCTGGCGGTGCGCGCGATGAAGGCCGGCGCCATCGACTTCATCGAGAAGCCGTTCGACCAGGACCAGATCCTCGCCAGCCTGCGCGAGGCCTGCGCCGGCCACGCGCGCGAGGCGGCAGAGCGCGAGGACGCGAGCGAGCGCGCCGGCGCGCGTCTGGCCAGCCTCACGCCGCGCGAGCGCGAGGTGCTGGAAGGGCTGATGGCCGGACTGCCGAACAAGACCATCGCCTTCGATCTCGGCATCAGCCCGCGCACCGTCGAGATCCATCGCGCCCGGGTGATGGAAAAGAGCGGCGCGCGCAGCCTCTCCGAACTGGTCCGCCTCGGCCTCGCCGCCGGCATCGAGCCGAAGGCGCGATAGCGGCGCGCGCCCCACGCGGTCGCATAGGGGTATTTCCGTATTTCGCTGCGGCTGGGCCCGGTCCTACCCTTGGTTGGGCCGGTGGCGGGTTACGATGACGCGTTGCGGTGGCCACGGGCCGTCGCCCACTCCCCGACACGTTTGCGTGGACCGATGAATTCGCGTGGACCCGGATGGGTTGGTGTGGCCGATGGACATGATCACGGACAAGACCGAGACCGCCGGCGCGGCGAGTGGTGCGTGGACCATGCTGTGCGAAGCCGAGGGCTGCGCCTGTTGCGGCATCTGCATCATCGACGATGACGCCGCCGTGCGCGACGCCCTGGCCGCGCTGCTCGATGCCTACGGCTACCGCACCCAGAGCTTCGCGCGCTGCGAGGAGTATCTGGCCCAGGGCTGGGCGGCCGATATCGGGTGTATCATTCTGGATCCGCATCGCCAGGGCGAGGTGGTCGGCAAGGCCATCGCCGCGCTGTGCCGCAGCGGGCGGCGCATTCCGGTGGTGGTGATGGCCCGCACCCTGAAGCGGCCACCGCCGCTGCCGGGCAATCCCGAGATTTTCCACGTCCTCGAGAAGCCGTTCCCGCCCGAGCAACTGCTCGGCGTCGTGGCCGCGGCCATCGAGGCGCATGCGACGCCGCCGCTTACGTAGCTTTCCGTACGGCACATCCCTGATTTCGCCCGGCCGCTGGCCGGCGTCTAGTGGGGCTCGGAGACGAGGTGAAGGGAAGGGATCAGATCATGCAAGCGCTGCTCGAGCCCCAGGGCCAAGTGGTTGCCAACCGGCGGGAGCCGGGGCGGATGACGGGCGCCATGGCCGGAGACGGCGCCGCGAGCGACGATGCGCTGCATCTGCCCGGCCGCATCTGCTCCTTCGCCCGCGGCGCTGAGATCTACGCCGAGGGCAGCGCCATGGACCATCTCTACCGCGTGGTCTCCGGCGCCGTGCGCATCTGCAAGGTGATGGCCGACGGGCGGCGCCAGATCGTCGAATTCTCCGTCGCCGGCGACACGTTCGGGCTCGATGGGCTGGCCAATCACGGCTTCAGCGCCGAGGCGATCACCGCGACGACCCTGGTCTGCTATCCCCGCCGCCAGCTCGAGGAGGCGGTCCGCCAGGGCGGGCGCGTGGCGCGGCTGGTCGAGCGCATGACGCTCAACCGGCTGGTCGCGGCGCAGAACTGCATCGTCATGCTCGGGCGCAAGACGGCCCAGGAGCGCGTCGCCTCCTTCCTGCTCGAAATGTGCCAGCGCACCACGCTGGCCAACGCCGGCGTGCTGATGCTGCCGATGTCGCGCTACGACATCGCCGACCATCTCGGCCTCACCGTCGAGACCGTCAGCCGCGTGCTCGGCGCGCTGCGGCGCGAAGGCGCCATCGCCCTGGCGGACGCCCATAATCTGCGCGTCCTCGACCGCAGCCGCCTGCGCGCGCTCAGCGAGGATCGGGTCTGACGAGACCGGCCGGCCTCAGCCGCCCTGCAGGGCCCGCACCACCAGCGCCGCGGCGCTGGCGCGGTTCTCGATGCCGAGCTTGTCGTAGATCGATTCGAGGTGCTTGTTCACGGTGCGCGGGCTGAGGCCGAGAATCGCGGCGATGTCCCGGTTCGCCTTGCCCCGCGCCAGCCACAGCAGCACTTCCGCCTCGCGCGCCGTGAGCCCGAGATGCTCCTTCAGCCGGGCCGCCTCCTCGGCCTCGTCGGTCGCGGCGGCGGCGGAAACCCGGAGCAGGATCTCGTCCTCGGCGACGCGGCCGACATAGGCGAGCTCCAGCGCCCGCCCGCCGAGCACGATGCGCCGGCGGGCCTGCGTCCCCGCCTCGGTGCCGCAGCGCAGGCTCCACGCCACCAGCTCCGCCGGCAGCGCGGCGCCTTCGGGCTCCAGCAGCGCCGCCGCCTGCGGCGTGCTCCACACCACCTGCCCCGCCGGGTCGATCGCCAGCAGGAAGCGGCCGGCGACGTCCAGCGCCCGATGCGCGCTCAGCGTCAGGCGCGCATTGGCCAGATGCACGCCGACGCGCGCCACCACCTCGGCCGGCGCCACCGGCTTGGTCACGTAGTCGACGCCGCCGGCCTCCAGCGCCTTCAGCACATGCTCGGTCTCGGTCAGCGCCGTCATGAAGATGATCGGCACCGCCGCCAGGCCGGGGCGCTGCTTCAGCCGGCGGCAGGTCTCGAACCCGTCCATGGCCGGCATCAGCGCGTCCATGAGGATGATGTCCGGCGTCGCCCGCGCCGCCACGTCGAGCGCGGCGCGCCCGGACTGGGCGACGAGCACGGTGTAGCCAGCCTCGTCCAGCGCGTCGTTGAGCAGGCCGAGCGTGCCGGGGGAATCGTCCACGACCAGGACGATGCTGCGCGCCGCCCCGCTCATGGTGGCGGGTCTTCGCCGAGGGCGGCGAGGAAGGCGTCGAGCCGGAACGCGGCCAGATGCGCGCGCAGCCCGGCCAGCGCCGGCGCGGCGGCGGGATTGCCGCGCTCGAGCTCATCGAGCCGGGCGCGGATGCCGCGCACATAGCCGATCGCCCCGAGGCGGCGCAGCTCGGCCAGGTCGGCGGCGTCGAGCCCAACGGGGATCTGGTCAGCAGGAACGAGCTCCGTGACGCCGGCCTCAGGGACAGCGGGTGCGGCCCGGTCGGAGGCAGCGTGGTCGGAGGCAGCGTGGTCGGGCGCGGCGCTGAGCCATTCGAGCCCGAGCCGCGCGCCGATGCGTTCGAGCAGCGCCGGCACACTGACCGGCTTGGCCAGCACGTCGTCGTGGTCGCGGCGTGCCGGCGCGCCGCGCAGCTCCCCGGCATTGGCCGAGACGATGAGGATGGCGCTGTGCGCGTGCCCGCCCTCGCGCAGCCGCCGGGCGAGCTCCCAGCCGCTCATGCCCGGCATGCCGAGATCGATCAGGAACAGGTCCGGCTGGCAGTCCGTGGCCAGGCGCAGGCACTCGGCGCCGTCGCGCGCCTCCAGCACGATGAAGCCGATCGGCCCCAGCACCTCCTGCATCAGGCGCCGGTGCAGCACGTCGTCGTCGGCCACCAGCACCAGGCGGCGGCGGCCGGCATAGCCATGGATGCCGGGCGGCGGCTGCGCGGGACGCGCCGGGCGGCGGACCTCGGAGAGCATCAGGCGGACGGTGAAGCGGCTGCCCCGGCCGGGCTCGCTCGCCACCGTCACGTCCCCGCCCATGATCTGCGCCAGCAGCCGGGTGATGGTCAGGCCGAGCCCGACGCCCTCGGTCGGCGGCAGGCGGGCATCCTCGACCCGCTCGAACGGTTCGAACACGCGATCGAGATCGGCCCGCGCGATGCCGATGCCGGTATCCTCGATCTCGAACTCGGCGACGTCGTTGCGCCGGCGCACGCGCAGCACGACCTCGCCGCGCCGGGTGAACTTGATCGCGTTCGACAGCAGGTTGATGAGGATCTGGCGCAGCCGGCGTTCGTCCGTATGCACCGTGCCCGGCAGCGCGGACAGGCATTCGTAGCGGAAGCCGATGGCCTTGGCCGCCGCCTGCAGGCGGAACATGTTGACGATCTGGTCGAGGAATTCGCCGAGCCGCACCTCGTCGCGGTAGAGCTCGATGCGGCCGGCCTCGATCTTGGAGATGTCGAGCAGGCCCTCGATCAGGCCGGCGAGATGCTCGCCACTGCGGCGGATGATGCGGATGGCATCGCGGCGCCGCTCGGGGATCGACGTGTCGGCCTCGAGCAGCTGCGCATAGCCGAGGATGGCGTTGAGCGGCGTGCGCAGCTCGTGGCTGACGCCGACGACGTAGCGGCTCTTGGCGTGATTGGCCGCCTCCGCCGCCTCCTTCGCCTTCTGCAGCGCCGCGTCGGTGCGGCGATGGGCGCGGATCTCGCTCAGCAGCAGGCCGGTCTGGCGCCGCGTCTCCTCGCGCGCCACGCGCCGGCTCTCCAGCGCCAGCACCAGCCACCAGGCGCCGACGCCGGCGATCACCAGCAACACGAAGAATGCCTTCCAGAAGGCGGCTTCGAGCAGCGCCCCGCCGGCCGGCAGCTGCGCCACGGTCTGGGTGTAGATCGCCAGCAGGATGGCGCCGATGATGGCGGCGAAGACGCCGAAGGTGGCGAGCGAGCGCACCACCGGGCGCCGCAGCGGCGCGGCCAGGATGCTGAGCCCGCGCGCGGCCTCGGGCTTGCAGCCATCCCGGCAGCGCGCGTCCAGCGAGCAGCAGAGCGAGCAGATCGCCCCGCCATAGGCCGGGCAGAAGGCCATGTCCTCGGGCTCGAACTCATGGGTGCAGATGACGCACGCCAGGCTCTCCCGCCCGGCCCAGCCGGCGCGCGGCTTGCGCGCGAGATAGAAACGCCCGCCGGTCGCCCAGGCGATCAGCGGCGCGGCGGTGAAAGCGGCAGCGAAGCCGAGGAACGGGGGCAGCGCGTGCGCCAGCTTGCCCAGGAACCCGGCCAGCGCCGCGGCGGCGAGCGCGACGCCGAGCAGCATGGCGCCGACGCCGACGGGATTGATGTCGTGCAGATGCGCGCGCTTGAACTCGATGTGCGGCGGGCTGAGGCCGAGCGGCTTGTTGATGACGAGGTCCGCGACCAGGGCCCCCATCCAGGCGGCGGCGATCGCGGAATAGAAGGCGAGCGTGTGCTCGATCGCCTGATAGACGCCGAGCTCCATCAGCAGCAGCGCGATGGCGATGTTGAACACCAGCCAGACGACGCGGCCGGGATGGCTGTGGGTGAGGCGGGCGAAGAAGTTGGACCAGGCGATGGAGCCGGCATAGGCGTTGGTGACGTTGATCTTCACCTGCGAGACGGCGATGAAGGCGCCGGTCAGCAGCAGCGCCGCCGTCGGTGAGGGCAGCACATAGGCGAAGGCGACGCGGTACATCGCCACCGGCTGCGCCGCCTCGGCCGGGGCGAGGCCGGCGCGCACCGCCAGCGCGGCGAGGAACGAGCCGGCCAGCAGCTTCAGCATGCCGGGCAGGATCCAGCCCGGCCCCCCGGCAAGCAGCGCCAGGCGCCAGCCGGTGCGGCCGCGTCCGGCCGGCTGGGGCGGCAGGAAGCGCAGGAAATCGACCTGCTCGCCGATCTGCGCCACCAGCGAGAATACCACCGAGGCGGCGGCGCCGAAGCCCAGCGCATCGAAGCCGGCGCTGCCCAGCGCGCCGCGATAGCCGGACCAGGCCGCCAGCGCGCCGTGCCCGTAGAGGGCGATGAACAGGAACGGCAGCCCGTGCAGCACCAGCCACAGCGGCTGCGTCCAGAGCTGGAAGCGGCTGATGAAGGTGATGCCGTGCGTGACCAGCGGCACCACCGCGGCGGCGCAGAGCACTTCGCCGAGCCAGAGGGGAATGCCGAACCCGGCCTCCAGGATCGCGGCCAGGATCACCGCCTCGATGGCGAAGAAGATGAAAGTGAAGGAGGCGTAGATCAGCGAGGTCAGCGTCGAGCCGATATAGCCGAAGCCAGCGCCGCGCGTGAGCAGATCGATGTCGACGCCGTAGCGCGCGGCGTAGGAGGCGATCGGCAGGCTGGTGGCGAAGATCAGCAGGCTGACGGCGACGATCGCCAGCACCGCGTTGGTGAAGCCATAGCCGATGGTGATGGTGCCGCCGATCGCCTCGAGCGCGAGGAAGGAGACCGCGCCCAGCGCCGTGTTCGCCACCCGCGCCGCCGACCAGCGCCGCGCCTTGGTCGCGGTGAAGCGCAGCGCATAGTCCTCGAGCGTTTCGTTCGCGACCCACTGGTTGTAGTCGCGGCGGATGCGCAGAATGCGCTGGCGCGACGCCGGCGAGGCGTTCACGCGCCGCCATCCATACCATCGGCCTCGCGCCGGCGAGCGCCCGGCCCGAGGCCGGCGCATTGCGGATCACGCCCCGATTTCATTCCACATCCTGGTGCCCGCGCGCTGCGCGCGTCAAGCGGCATATTGCGGTGCGGCATACGTCATTCGACGTATTTCCGCGTCCTCCAAGCGACCCGATGCTGCACTGCATATCGGGCGAATGCAGCATCCCGCCGCCGCCCGAGCGAGGAGGTCGTTGCATGGCTCTGGACAAGATCGATCCGCCGCCTTCGTCCGCGCTGCGCCGCCGGCTGCTGCAGGGCATGGCCGCCCTGCCCGCCGCGGCGCTGGTGCCGCCGCTTCTGCCCCACGCGGCACGCGCCGCCGGGCCGGCCACCGCCGCGGTGAACAGCACCGGCCTCGCGGTCACCGACGACGCCGTCACCGTCGGCATCCTCCACTCCATTTCCGGCACCATGGCGATCAGCGAGACCGGCTCGGTGGAAGCGGAGAAGCTGGCGATCGCGCAGATCAACGCCGAGGGCGGCGTGCTCGGGCGCAAGATCAACTTCATCCAGGAAGACGGCGCCTCCGACTGGCCGACCTTCGCCGAGAAGGCGAAGAAGCTGCTGGTGAAGGACAAATGCGCCGCGGTGTTCGGCTGCTGGACCTCGGCCTCGCGCAAGGCGGTGCTGCCGGTGTTCGAGCAATACAACGGCATGCTCTATTACCCGACCTTCTACGAGGGGCTGGAGCAGTCCAAGAACGTCATCTACACCGGCCAGGAAGCGACGCAGCAGATCATCGCCGGGCTCGACTGGGTGACGAAGGAGAAGGGCGCCAAGACCTTCTACCTGCTCGGCTCCGACTACATCTGGCCGCGCACCTCCAACAAGATCGCGCGCAAGCACATCGAGAACCACATGAAGGGCACGCGCGTGGTGGGCGAGGACTACTTCCCGCTCGGCCACACGCAGTTCAACTCCGTCATCAACAAGATGAAGCTCGTCAAGCCGGACGTGATCTACGCCATCATCGTCGGCGGCTCGAACGTCGCCTTCTACAAGCAGCTCAAGGCCGCCGGCATCGATCTCAGCAAGCAGACCCTGATGACGATCTCGGTCACCGAGGACGAGATTCTCGGCATCGGCGGCGAGAACATCGCCGGCGCCTATGCGTGCATGAAATATTTCCAGTCGCTGCAGAACCCCAACAACGCCAAGTTCGTTCCCGCCTTCAAGCAGATGTGGGGCGAGAAGAGCGTCATCGGCGATGTCACGCAGGCGGCCTATCTCGGCCCGTGGCTGTGGAAGCTGACGGCGGAGAAGGCGCAGAGCTTCGACATCGACAAGATCGCGGCCGCCTCGCCGGGGGTCGAGTTCAAGGGCGCGCCGGAGGGCTATGTGCGCATCCATCCCAACCATCACCTCTGGAGCAAGACGCGCGTCGGCCGTGCCCGCACCGACGGGCAGTACGACGTGATCTACGAGACCGCCGGCCTGATGGAACCGAATCCGTTCCCGGTCGGCTACCAGTGAGGATGGGCGGCGTGTAGGCGACAGCACCGGTCCGCCGCGCGTGGCGGACCGGACTCCCTTTCCGGCCCGCCCCGTGCACGGAGAACGGACATGTTCATGGGCTACTCTTTCGGCGATCTCGGCTCCATCCTGGCCATGCAGGGCTTTGCGGGCCTGGTGCTGTTCTCGGTGTTCGTGCTGATGGCGCTCGGGCTCGCGATCATCTTCGGCCAGATGGGCGTGATCAACATGGCGCATGGGGAGTTCATGATCCTCGGCGCCTACGTCACCTACCTCTGTTCGCGCCTGTTCGCCGCCTATCTGCCCAGCGCCTTCGCGTTCTACTTCTTCCTCGCCATCATCCTCGCCTTCTGCGCCTCCGGCCTGCTCGGGATGGCGGTGGAATGGGCGCTTATCCGCCATCTCTACAAGCGCCCGCTCGATACGCTGCTGGCG
>JAJZFF010000576.1 GCA_021805485.1 Pseudomonadota bacterium | reverse complement strand
CGATGGCGATGTCTCGACGCCGGTGGCCAGCGCGCAGGCGCTGATGACGGCGCTGGTCGAGGCGGGGGCGCCGGATGTGCGCTTCGCCGTCATCGAGAATGCCGCGCATATTCCCACCGTCGAGAAGTCAGCGGACGTTACCCGCGCGATGCTCGACTTCCTCGCCGCCCGCGGCGGCGGCGATGCGTATGAGGCCGGTCTCGGCGTGCGCCGTGCGGTGCTCGGCCCCGCCCATGTCGCCCGTTCGCTGGACGGGGCGACGGAGTTCGACCGCGACTTCCAGCGCTTCATCACCGAAACCGCCTGGGGCAAGGTCTGGACCCGGCCGGGCCTGCCGCGGGCGATGCGCTCGCTGCTGGTGCTGGCGATCACCGCGTCACTCGGGCGCGAGGAGGAGTTCAAGCTGCATCTGCGCGCGACCCGCAACACCGGAGCGACCCGGGAGGAAATCGCCGAGACGCTGATGCAGGTTGCCGTCTATGCCGGCGTGCCGGCGGCGAATTCCGCCTTCCGCATGGCGAAGGCGATCTTCCGCGAGGAGGAGGAGGGCGGCTAGGCCGCCCCGCCGCCCTCGCGGAAGCGCCGGCGGTCAGGCCCGGCCGAGTGCTGCCTTCACCCGGTCCGGCCGGAACGGCAGTTCGCGGAGCCGGATGCCCACCGCGTCATAGACCGCGTTGCTGATGACCGCCGCGGTCGGGCAGGTGGCGGGTTCGCCGGCCCCGTGCATCGGGTATTTCGGATCGTTGTTGACGATCACGACCTCGATGCTGTCCGGCACCTCGCTGAAGCGCAGGATCGGGTAGCCCACCCAGTCGCGGCTGGTCACGTGCGAGCGGTCGAACGTGACCTCCTCGTGCAGCGTGCGGCTGATCGACTGGATCACGTTGCCTTCGACCTGGTTGCGGATTCCGTCGGGGTTCACCACCAGCCCGCAATCATGCGCGACGACGACGCGCTCGACCCTGATCGTCCCGCTCTGCGGATCGACCGTGACATCGGCGATGGTCGCGACCCGACTGTCGTCGCGGTTCACCCAGGCGATGCCGCGCCCGGTGACGGGATTGCCGCCCTGTGGCGATCGGCCGCGCGCGGGGCGGGGCTTCCAGCCATATTGCTTCGCCGCCGCCTTCAGCACGTCGATCGCGCGCGGATCCTTGAGGTGCTTGAGGCGGAAGTCCAGCGGATCCTGCCCGGTGGCGGCGGCGAGTTCGTCGATGAAGGATTCCATCGCGAAGGTCGTCTCGTACTGCGCGGGCGAGCGCAGCCACGCGGTGCGCAGCGCGACCTTGCCATCGCCATGCGAGGAGACCTCGGCGTTCTCGAACTGGTAGGCATAGGTGATCGCCGGCAGGCCGTGGCCGACCGAGCCAACGAGATCCGGGCGGCCGATCAGCTCGGCGGCGATCAGCGTGGTGTCGAGGAAGGTCGGAATCCACATCCGGTGGCGCCAGGCGGTGACGTTGCCCTTGGCGTCGATCGCCGCTTCGAGGTCCTGCGCGATTGGCGGCCCCTTGGGCTCCCAGCCGTGCTCGTCCCAGCGCATCCACTGCACGCGGACCGGCCGGCCCACCGCCTGCGACATCAGCGCCGCGTCGGCCACCGCGTGTTCGAGCCCGTTGCGGCCATAGGCCCCGGCAGCCTCGAACCAGCGCAGTTCGATCTGGTCGGGCTTCATGCCGAGCAGCTTCGCCATGTCGCGCCGCGCCTCGTGCGGCATCTGCGTGCCGGACCAGAAGATCGCCCGTTCCTTGTTCACATCGGCCACCGCGCAGGAGGGGCCGATCGAGCCATGCATCTGGAACGGCGTCTGGTAGGTGGCCTTCAGCGTCTTCGCGGCGGTTGCCATCGCGTTGTCGACCGAGCCGCGGTTGGCGACCATCGTGGTCTTGCCGGGGGCGTCGCGCACCACGTCCCAGATCCGGTCCATCGGCGGCAGGCCGTCCCATTTGGACCATTTCGCCGGGTAGGCATCGGGGCCCTTCGGATGCAGCACCGAGCCGAGCTTCGCCGCGGCCTGGATGGCGCCCCACTCGGTCTCGCACACGACACCGAGGAAATTGTCGCGCCGGACAAGCTGCACGAAGCCGGGAATGTCCTTCACCGCGGAGACGTCGACGCTTTCCAGCTTCGCATGCACGCCATAGGGGCGCACCACGCGGCCATGCAGCATGCCCGGCACCCGGACGTCCTGGATATAGGTGAAGTCGGCGAGGATCTTGCCCGGAATGTCCTTGCGCGGAACCGAACGGCCGACGACCGTATAGTCCGCCGGGTTCTTGGGCTTCGCCTGCGGTGCCACCTTCATGCCGAACGAGGTGCCGCTGGCGCCGATCTTCATGTCGAGCCGCTTGCCGTCGACGAGCTTGCCATAGGTCACGGTCTTGCCGGGCGCGCCCTTCACCGACACCACGCCGTCCTTCACCGTGAGCGCGTCGGCCTTCGTGCCGAAATGCCGGGCGGCGAGGTCGAGCAGCGCGGCGCGGCCGGCGGCGGCGGCCTGGCGGATCTGCGGGCCGGCATAGCGGATGGTGCGGCTGCCATAGCTGGGGCCCTGATTGACCGTTTCCGCGGTGTTGCCCATCACCACGCCGAGCCGATCGACCGGAAAGTCGAGTTCCTCGGCCGCAATCTGGGCAAGGGCGGTCTCGGTGCCGGTGCCGACATCGACCTTGCCGGTGAACAATGTTGCCGTGTTGTCCGGGTGCACGGCGAGCCAGGCATAGAGGCGATCTGCCGGCGGCGGGGCATGGACGGTGCCGATCTTCTGCGGCGCCTCGGCGGCCTCGGCGCGGCCGAACAGGCTGAAGGCGATGAACAGCCCGCCGCTGCCCTGCAGGAAGACGCGACGGCCGACGCCGTTGACGGCGTTCATGGGGTGCCTCCCTGGGCGGCATGACCCGTGGTGACGCGCTCGACCGCGCGCAGGATGCGCATGTGCGTGCCGCAGCGGCAGAGATTGCCTTCGAGCGCGGTCTTGATCTCGTCGCGCGTGGCGTGCGGCTTGCGATCGATCAGGGCCTGCGCGGTCATGATCATGCCGTTGATGCAGTAGCCGCATTGCGCGGCCTGTTCGTCGATGAAAGCCTGCTGCAACTTGTTCGGCTTGCCGTCGGAGGACAGCCCCTCGAGCGTGGTGATCTTCTGGCCGACGGCCGCCTGCAGCGGTGTTACGCAGGAATGCACGGCGTTGCCGTTCAGGATGACGGTGCAGGCGCCGCATTCCGAAAGCCCGCAGCCGAATTTCGGACCGTGCAGGCCGAGATTGTCGCGTAATGCGTAGAGCAGCATGCTGTCGGGCTCCGCCTCGACCGTATGCACCCGCCCGTTGACGTGGAGTTCCAGCTTCCGGGTCATGGCCCCTCCTTGGTTGACCGGAGCGGCGCCCGACGAGACCCGGCGCCGCATATCGCACCCTCATCTATGGATTGTATCACCTTGTTTCACCGGCAGGCGCCGGCGGAGACCGAAAAAAGTCAGGACGGATGCCCGATTGCCGGGGCCGCGTCCTGGCGGGGCGCCGGTTCGGCCTCCGCCGGAGGGCCGGCGGCGCGGTCGATCGCACCCGCGGCGATCAGTGGCGCGGCGTCGATTCCGCTGGCGTCGAGCAGCGAGCCGACGCGTTCGAGCGCGGCAAGAATCATTGCCCGCTCCCAGAGCGGCAGGCCCTGGAAGCGGTCGCGGAAGCGCTCCTGCAACAGGTCCGGCGCGCGCCCGAGCGCGGCGCGGCCCGCATCCGTCGCCGCCAGGATCACCTGGCGCTTGTCGCGCTCGCCGCGGCGGCGGGTGATCAGCCCGGCGGCAACGAGGCGGTCGGCGATATTGGTGATGGTCGCCTGGCCGAATTGCAGCGCCGTGGCGATGGTGCCCGGCGTGGCGTCGCCCCGGCGGTCGATTTCCTGCAGCACGAGGAATTGCGAGGTGGTCAGCCCCGTCGCCGCGTAGAGGCGGTGGCTGCCCTGGTCGGTGGCCCGCAGGATGCGGCGGATGGCCCGCAGCGTCGCGCTGGTGAGATCTTCGTCCATGCCCGCATGGAGCCTCAGAACGGCGCCGTTTGCAACGGGAATATATTTCAATAATCGAAAGATATTTCATGGACATTATGGGCGCTTCGGCGAAAACATTCACAAAAAACTTGATATTTTCAAATATTTTCGTATCTCTGGTTTCACGTCGCTGCCTGTGGTGGCGCGACACGGGACAAATCTGTTTCGGAGGATGAAATAATTCCGGGCCATATCGACAATCTGGCGGCACCGTGCGGCAGCGCGGTGGCGCTGCGTCGGCCGACCGCGGCCGATGGTCCGGCGGTGACCGCGCTGATCGCGGACTGCCCGCCGCTCGATGCCAATTCGGCCTATTGCAACCTGCTGCAATGCACCGATTTCGCCGAAACCTGCGTGCTCGCCGAGCGCGAGGGCGCGGTGGTCGGCTGGATTTCGGGCTACCGCCCGCCGTCAGACCTCTCGCGCATCTTCGTCTGGCAGGTCGCGGTCTCGTCCGCGGCGCGGGGCATCGGCCTCGGCGGGCAGATGCTCGATGCGCTGCTCGACCGTCCCGCCATTGCCGGCGTGCGCGCCCTGACCACCACCATCACCGAGGCGAACACCGCGTCGTGGCGGCTGTTCGAAAGCCTTGCCCGCCGGCGCGGCGGCTCGTTCGCCCGGGCGGTGCGCTTCGACCGCGCCGCCCATTTCGCCGGCCTGCACGACACCGAGTTCGAGGTGACGATCGGCCTTCCCCAGCCCGTCGCCGAACCAGCACGAAAGGACATCTCATGACCGATCTGCCGCGCCCCTCCCGGCGCAAGCCGGATACCGCGATCTACGAGCGCATGGAGTCCCGGGTGCGGAGCTACTGCACCGCGATCCCGCGCCAG
>JAJZFF010000400.1 GCA_021805485.1 Pseudomonadota bacterium | reverse complement strand
GACTATACGCCGCCGCGTGCTGCGGCGAACAGTGCGCATCCGATCACGCTCGACCTGCGGGCGATCAACAATGCCGCCGCCGATATCCATGAGTGCCGGTCGGTCGCCGCGCGCCTGGCGCAAGAGACATTCGAGCACGTCGCTCCGGACGATCTGATACGGTGCCGCGTCATGCTGGCCGAGGTCGAGCGCACGCTGGCGCGGGAGGTGGCGCGATGAACCGGCGCGATACGATCCGGGCCGCCGCGATGGCTGGCGCTGCCGCCGTCCTTGCCGCCCCAGCCGTCGCCTATGCCGCCGGCAATCCCGACGCGCGGTTCATCGCCGAGTGCAATGAGTATGTTGCGGCAACGCGGGACGAATATGCGTCATTCAAGACGATCCGCGATGACGCCGAGCGCGATATCGTCATGGCGGAAAACCTCGCCCGGCAGGAGGCTCTTATCAAATCGATTTGGGGGGTGGAACGGATCAGCACGCCCGAGGGCGCACACGCCGCTGCCCGCGTGATCCTGGCCGCGTCAATGCGGGCAGCAGACGGTGATTTCGCGCCCGACACGCTTGAGCAGGCCGTGGCGGTGACGCTGGCCGAATACATGACCGGCGGCGTCGATCCGATGGAGGGAGTGGTATGAGCGGGACAGCAAAGCGGCCGGCGCCGATCAAGGGAAGGCAGCCTTACCGCGATCAATACGGCGACCCGATCCCCTGTCTGGTGCCTGGTAAATGTCCCTGCATCGCCCCCTGCCACCGGGTGCAAGACATGATCGAGCGCGGCGAGGTGAAGTCATGAGCGTATCAAAGATCCCGGCTGAGACGATGAACGCTCTGATGGATATCGGGGTGATCGCCGGCATCCTGCGCGACATTGCGGCGCGAGAGATCACGGAAAGCAAGAAAATCGAGGGTGTCTCGGTCGATATGCTGGCACGCATGATCGAGCGGCACGTTGAACAGGCTACCGGCGGCGCGGAGCCGGCGGCGGTGCAGTCATGAGCCGCCCCGGCAAGCCCGGCCCGGATGCCTCGCTACGGGAAGCGCTCGCCTACGTGGCCCGGCATCCGCGCCTGTATCCTGCCGTCGCGACCCTCACGGTGCGCCACGTTGCGGCGAAGGCGCGGTTCTACGTCATGTGCTGGCGAGCGGGCTATCGGGTGCGGACGGTGCGGCGGTTGGCGCGGGAGGCTGCGTCACGGACCTGATACGAAACGAAACAAGTTTGTTTCCGAACGATCGTTTTATATGCCCGCCCACCTATCCCTGTTTCCCCGACAGGCTATAGCTTCCGACCGGACTACTCCTATTTCCACTGTTTAATTTCAACCCAGAATGGCCCCGGAGCGATCCGGGGCCTTTTTTTGCTGCGACGCAGGTCTTGTTCGGTATTCAGACGCGCCGACGCTTGCGGCGGGCGATTAAGCCAATACCGAGCAGACCGGTGCCGAGGAGAGCGAGCGAACCGGGTTCCGGCACGGATTTTGTGTTTACGTCGAAGGTGACGGCCGAACCACCGATCGCATTAAAATCATAGTTGGTAGCCGCCGAGAACGTGAACAAGGCATCCGTTCCAGTCCAGTTCTGGCTGATCGATGCGCCTGATAGCGCACCCGATCCAAACGAGACGCCTTGGATCGTCTCGCCGTCAGTCGTCTTGAAGTTCCCCAGATCTACGGTGAACGATCCTGGGCCGGCTCCGCTGGTCGATCCAGCGAAGCGGAACGTAATTGTATCCAGATTGGGCGAGGATTGCGCGAACGAATAGCTTGTCGATACGCCCGAATTGTTGCCACAGGCAGGGGCAACGGATGTCGAGCCGACGCAGAAGCCAGCATTGGCCGGATCCGTATACGTCCCGCTCTGGGCGCCAGAAAGGACAGTGTTGCCGCCCGATGTGGCAGAGAAATCGTAGGTGGACCCCACGATCGTCGCATGTGCGGTTGCCGCTAGCGTCAGCGACATAGCGGCCCCTAAACAGGCGGCTAAAAGACTACGCGAGGAACTCAAGGGACGCTTCATCGACGGTCTCCATTTTGAAGAAAATTGCAAAAGCAGCTGAAATAGCTGTGAAAACGATAAGCAATTAACATGCCAAATCGTATCATTCAGAAAATAATATGTTTTGTCGTTCTGAAATAGCAACAATGTAAAATATTTCGACGATTTTTGCTTTTCCGGCAAGAAAGTCATAGCGGCAGCATTTTCGAAAAATGCGACAATTCTCGCATTTATAATCATTAAATCGAAATAATTAGATCGAATGCTTCGTGCGACGTTGTCTTGTGCGGCGCATCTTCCGATGCGCTGCTTGCGGTCGAACACCCAGGACGGGGCGGATCGTCAGGTTCTGTGAACCGGGATGCAGGCGGCAGCGTTAAATCACAAATTCGTGACATTTTGCGCACTCTGCTTCCTGTGAATTGTTGCCCCGAACGTTGCCCCGCTCTGTCAGAAACGAAGAAGGGGCTAGGTGAATAACACCTAACCCCTTGATTTCGTTGGCTCCCGGAGTAGGACTCGAACCTACGACCGAGCGGTTAACAGCCGCTTGCTCTACCAGCTGAGCTATCCGGGAACCGTGAAGCGCCTCATAGCCAAGCCTGTGGAGAATGGCAACAGGCTCTGTTCATATCGGCCCTGCCCGATCGAAGGACCTGCCGGCCGCGAGCAGCGGCGGCAAAGAAGAGACGGAGAAAAAAGGTGGTGGCCCTCCCCGGACTCGAACCGGGATGCCCGCAAGGGCGCGCGATTTTCGTACCACTTCGGCTTTCGCCGCCCCATGCGGGTTCGTGGTCTGGACTGTCCCTTCACCATACCCCGGCTTTCGCCGGAGGTTTAGGTGCCGCCCGTCCAGTCTCTACACCTTCCCGTTTCCGGGCTTGGCTCGGGATTAGCAGTGAAGCCTTCCCCGACTTTGAGCGGTTCTACTCCGGGCATTTCCACCCGGGCACCCAATTTACGATGAGTCGCGTTCGTCTACCATTCCGACAGAGGGCCAACGGATAAAGTGTATACTCAACAGCATGCGCTCTGCAAAGGGCCGGATACCGGAACGCCCGATCCGGCGGATCGGCGTGCGCGTCCGGTCCTGTCGGGCCGCAGGTTTCGCAAGGACGTCACACAAGGCGGATGGACAAGCCGGGGCGGACAGGGTTAGGGTCGGAGCGGCAAACTTGTATAGATATCTATTTATGAATGACACCTGATATGTCCCGTGCCGCATGGCTTGGCGTCCTTGCCCGGACGACATGTGCCGAACTGTCGTCCTGCCTCGCCGCCGTGCCGCCTCTGGCCGGCTTCGTGCGGCTGCGCGGCCCGGAAATCGGCATGTCGATGGTGCGCGGGCGCATCGGCGGCGGCGGCCCCGCCTTCAATCTCGGAGAGATGACGATCGCCCGTTGCAGCATAAGGGACGAGGCGGGGCGCATCGGCCACGGCTACGCGGCGGGGCGCGACCGCGATCTCGTCGAGCTGATCGCCAGGCTTGACGCGGTATTGCAGGACGAGGCGCTGCATCCGCTCTACCATGCAGCGGTCGTCGCACCACTCGCGGCGGCGCAGGCTGCGCGCCGGGCGGCTGCCGAGGCTCGCGCCGCGACGACGGAAGTGCGCTTCTTCACCCTCTCGACGATGCGGGGCGATCTGCCATGACCCGCCTTGAGCCTGGTTTCGCGTCGCCTCTGGCGGCACAGGCCTGTTTCCGCGCCCTGCTCACGGCGTTCGGCACCCCCGGCCTCATCGTCGCGCTGCCCCACGCGGTTGAACCGCCCGCCGGGCTTTCGCCGGCCGCCGCCGCCGTGCTTCTGACCCTCGCCGATCCCGCCACGGGCGTCGCCCTTCCGGCACAATGCCCCGCGCGGGACTGGCTGGTGTTCCACACCGGCGCGCCGCTCGCCGCGCCGGCGGACGCCGCTTTCTGCGTCGCCACCGCGCGGCCGGACCTCGCCTCTCTGCGGCAGGGCAGCGAGGAGGTTCCGGAAGACGGCGCCACCCTGATTCTCGATGTTCCGGCCCTCGAGGCCGGCCGCCGCTGCCGATTGGCCGGGCCGGGCCTCGCGGTACCGGTGACGGTGAAGCTGCCGGTGGACGGCGCCTTCGTGTCCGAATGGCGGGCGCAGCGCCGCCGCGCGCCGTGCGGCATCGACATCCTGCTCTGCGCCGGCCACCGCGTGCTCGCCCTGCCGCGCAGCCTGACCATCGAGGAGGCCTGACATGTATGTGGCGGTCAAGGGCGGCGAGGCGGCGATCGATGCGGCCCATCGCTGGACGGCCGAAGAGCGCCGCGGCGATCCGTCGGTGCCGGTTCTCGGGCTCGATCAGATCGCCAACCAGCTCGGCCGCGCGGTCGACCGCGTGATGGCGGAAGGCGCGCTGCATGACCGCGATCTGGCCGCGCGGGCGATCCGCCAGGCGCAGGGGGACCTGATCGAGGCGGCGTTCCTCCTTCGCGCCTATCGCACGACGCTGCCGCGCCTGGTCGATTCGGAGCCGGTCGATACCGCGGCAATGCTGCTCAAACGCCGGATCTCCGCGGTGTTCAAGGATCTGCCGGGCGGCCAGCGCCTGGGGCCGACGACGGACTACACCCATCGCCTGCTCGATCTGTCGCCGGATGCGCCTGACCCGCCGCCCGCGGCGCCGCGGGCGGAGCCTGCCCCGCCGCCCGCTGCGGTGCCGCGCGTGACCGATCTTCTGGGCGCGGAATCGCTGATCGAGCCGGACGGCTCCGGCGAACGGCCGGACGGCGATCTGACCATGGATCCCGTCGGCTTCCCGGCCCCGCGCGGGGTGCGCCTTCAGGCCCTCGCCCGGGGCGACGAGGGCTTCCTGCTCGCGCTCGGCTATTCGACGCAGCGCGGCTACGGCAACAATCACCCCTTCGTCGGCGAACTCCGG
>JAJZFF010000472.1 GCA_021805485.1 Pseudomonadota bacterium | reverse complement strand
ATTCCGTAGCCCAGCGCGTCGCTGCGGCGGATCATCGGGTTGTCGATATAGATCCAGGGTGCCGGCGGATCGGCGCGCTGCGCCTCGTGGTGCAGCAGCAGGCCGCGGCGCAGCGCCAGGGCGAGGGCGATGGCGTGGTCGGCGACCTCCGTGGTGCCGTAATCGGGGACGTTGCAGACCAGGATCTGGCGTGCGGCGGCGGCGGCGCGGTCGACGCGGTCGTAGCCGACGCCCATGCGCACGATGGCGCGCAGCCGCGTGAAGCGGGCGAGCGCCGCGTCGGGCAGGAAGTGGCGGAACAGCATCAACCCATCGGCGCTGGCGCAGTCGGCGTCCGAAAGATCCGCGATGGTGGCGACGTTGCGCACGCGCACCTCTATGCCGGGGCCGAAGATTCCGCGCTCCACCGAATCATCGGAATACAGCGCCTCGGGATAGAGGACGGTGAAATCCATGCGCGGGCCTCCTGCTGCGAGGCCGGCATCCTGCGGAGCCGCCGGCGGCGGCGCAAGGGCGGGTGTTGCCGGGGGTTTGCCAGCCCCGGTGCGGGCGAGGCAGTCTGGGCGCGCATTGCGGGAGGATGAGCCCATGAACGGCGCCGAAAGCCTGGTCCGGACGTTGCTGGCGAGCGGGGTCGATACCTGCTTCGTCAATCCCGGCACCTCGGAAATGCATTTCGTCGCCGCCCTCGATCGCGTCGGCGGCATGCGCTGCGTGCTCGGACTGTTCGAAGGCGTCGTCAGCGGCGCCGCGGATGGCTATGCGCGCGTCACCGGCCGGCCGGCGGCGACCCTGTTCCATTGCGGGCCCGGCCTGGCCAACGCGCTTGCGAACCTGCACAACGCGCGGCGCGCGCAGTCCCCCATCGTCAACATCGTGGGTGATCAGGCGACGCACCACCGTCCGCTCGATGCGCCCCTGACCGCTGACACGGAAGGCTGGGCGCGGCCGGTCTCCGGGTTCGTGCGCACGGCGGGCGAGGCGGCCCGGGTGGGCGCCGAAGCGGCCGCCGCGGTCGCCGCGGCGCGCATGTCGCCGGGGCAGATCGCAACCCTGATCCTGCCCGCGGACACGGCCTGGACCGAGGGCGGCGTGGTTGCCGCGCCGCTGCCGGTTCCGCCGCCGCCGGCGGCGGACCCGTTCGCCATCGCCCAGGCCGCGTCCGTGCTGCGCCGACGCGAGGAGACGCTGATCCTGCTCGGCGGCGCCGCGCTCTGCGCCGACGCACTGGCGCTCGCCCATCGCATATCGGCCGCGACCGGGGCGGCGCTGCTGGCGCCGATGTCGAACGCCCGCATCGAGCGGGGGCGGGGCAGGGTGCCGGTCGAGCGTGTCTTCTACCCGGTGGATGCCGCGCTGAAGCAGTTGGCGCAGTTCCGCCACGTGATTCTGGTCGGGGCCAGCGAGCCGGTGGCGTTTTTCGGCTATCCAGGCAAGCCCGGCCGGCTCCTCGCGCCCGGCTGCACGCTGCACGTGCTGGCCCGGCCCGAGCAGGATCTGCTTGGGGCCCTGGCCGCGCTGGCGGATGAGCTCGGCGCGAAGCCGGTCGCGCCGCCGGACCCCGGGCCACGCCCGGAGCCGGCGCGCGGGGCGGTGGGCCCGGAGGCGGTGGCGCAGACGCTCGCGGCGCTGATGCCTGAGGGGGCGGTGATCGTCGATGAGAGCATCAGCTTCGGCCGCGGCTTTTTCCGCGGCACCGCGGCGGCGCCGCCGCACGAGTGGCTGCAGATCGTCGGCGGCGCGATCGGCGCCGGGTTGCCACTGGCCACCGGGGCCGCCGTCGGCGCGCCGGGCCGGCGCGTCATCGGGCTGCAGGCCGACGGCTCGGCGATGTATACGCTGCAAGCGCTCTGGACGCAGGCGCGCGAGCGGCTGGATGTCACCACCATCCTGCTGTCCAACCGCAAATACGCCATCCTGCTGCACGAACTGGCGAATGTCGGCGCTAATCCGGGCCGCACCGCGCTCGACATGCTGGACCTGTCCGACCCCGATCTGGACTGGGTGGCGCTGGCCGGCGGCATGGGCGTGGAGGCCGCGCGCGCGGCCGACATGGAGTCGCTCGCCGATCTGCTGACCGCCTCCTGCCGCCGGTCCGGGCCGTTCCTGATCGAGCTTGCGATCTGACCGGAGCGCGCCATCGGTTGGCGCGCTTCTTGCTTCTGCGAGGGGGACCTCACCCTGATGGATCGCGCAGGAGCATCATGTCCCGTTTCCTTCCTCGCCTCGCCACCGTTGCCGCACTCCTCGCCCTGCCAGCCGCCGCCGGCGCCGCCGAACCGATCCCGGTCGGACTGGTCGCCGCTCTGTCCGGCCAGTCCGCTGTCTCCGGCGAGGCGATCACGCGTGGCCTCACGGTAGCCATCGATGAGATCAACGCCGCCGGCGGCGTGCTTGGCCGGCCGCTCGTGCTGGTTCGTCGCGACGACGAATCCAACCCCGGCAAGGGCGTGGCTGCGGCGCGGGAACTGATCTATCGCGATCATGTCGCGGCCTTCTTCGGCGGCATCGACACGCCGGTCTCGATTGCCCTCGTGCCGCTCGCCAACAAGGAAAAGACGCCGTTCATGGGGGTGTGGGCGGCCGGGACCGGCATCACCCGCAACGGCGCCTCGCCCAATTTCGTCTTCCGCGTCTCCGCCGTCGATGCGCTGGTCGACGAGCGGCTGCTGCGCTACGCCGCGACCGTCGCCAAGGCGCGGCATCCGGGGCTGATGCTGATCAACAATCCCTGGGGCGAATCCAACCACAAGGGCCTCGACGCGGCGGCGAAGGCCGCCGGCCTGAGCCTTGCCGGCGCCGAGAGTTTCGAAGTCGGCGATGCCGACATGATCCCGCAGCTCACGCGCCTCAAGGGCGCCGGTGCGGACGCGATCATTCTGGTCGGCAATGCCGCGCCCGCCGCGGTAGTGATCCGTTCGCTCGACCGCATGGGCTGGAGCGTGCCGGTGATCTCCCACTGGGGGATTTCCGGTGGCCGCTTCACCGAACTCGCCGGGCCTTCGGCGGAGAAGGTCGCGTTCGTGCAGACGTACAGCTTCTTCAAATCGGGACCGAAGGGCGAGCAGGTTCTGGCGGCCCTGGAGAAGGCTTATCCCGCGATCAAGGGACCGCAGGACGTGATCGCCCCGGTCGGCACCGCCAATGCCTATGACGCCATGCACCTGCTGGCGCTGGCGATCGCCAAGGCAGGCTCGACCGATGGGCCGGCGATCCAGGCCGCGCTCGAGGCCCTGCCGCCGTATGATGGGCTGATCAAGCGCTATGCCCCCGCCTTCACCGCGACCAACCACGATGCGCTCGGAGCCGATGACTACATCATGGTGCATTTCGCCAGCGGCCGGATCGTGCCGGTGGAGTAGCGCCGATGCTGCTGGGCGCGTCCATCGTCAGCGGGCTGGCCATCGGCGCGATGTACGGGCTGCTGGCGCTCGGTTATCACGTCACCTGGGTGGTCTCGCGGAGTGTGAACTTCGCCCAGGGCAGCGTGATGATGCTCGGCGCGGTGCTGGCATTCTCGCTGACGGTCGGCTTCGGCTGGCCGATGCCGGCGGCGCTGCCGGTTGCCCTCGCCGGCTGCGCCGCCTTCGGTGTCGTCCTCGAGCGCGTTGCGGTACGTCCCTTTCGCGTCCGCGGATCGGACTCGTGGCTGATGGCGACGGTGGCGGCGGGAATGCTGCTCGAGAACGGGGCCTTGTTCCTGTTCGGCAAGGAGCCGCGCGGCATGCCCTCCTCGCTCGCCGCCGAGCCGCTCACCGTGTTCGGCGTCGGCGTGCTGCCGTTGCAGATCGTGATCCTGGTGGCCGGGGTCGGGCTGGCCCTGATCTTTGTCGCGGTGACGCGGGGCACGCCCTATGGCAAGGCCTTGCTCGCCGTGGTGCAGAATCCGCGCGCTGCCCAATTGATGGGCATCGATGCGGCCCGGGTCACGGTTTTTGCCTACGCGCTTTCCTCGGCGCTGGCCGGGCTGGCCGGCATTCTGATCGCGCCGCTCTATTCGGTCTCCGCGGACATGGGCTTCGTGTTCGGCATCAAGGGCTTTGCGGCCGCGATTCTGGGCGGGCTCGAAAATCCCTGGGGCGTCGTGCTGGCCGGGCTGCTGCTCGGACTGGCGGAGGCGTTGACAACCGCCTTCGCCGGCTCCGCCGCGACGGTGATGGCCAGTTTCGGCCTCGTCATCCTGGCTCTCTACCTGCGTCCGCACGGCCTTTTCGGCCGCGCCGGCGTGCGCAAGGTCTGAGCCGTCATGTCTCGCGCGTGGCACGCGCCGGCGGGCGCGTTCCTTCTCGCCCTTGTGGCGGGAGCGTTGGCGTTCCGGCTCGATAACTACCAGGCCTTCGTGCTTGGCGAGGTGGGCATCACCGCCATCATCGGCATCGGCCTCAACGTGCTCATCGGTCTTTCCGGCCAGATGTCGATCGGTCATGTCGCTTTCCAGGCGGTCGGGGCCTATGCCGTCGCGCTCGTGACCAGCGCTTTCCCGGGGCTGTTCTGGCCGGCGCTGGTGCTCGGGACGCTGCTCGCGGCCGTGATCGGCGGGTTGCTCGCCCTTCCCGCCGTGCGGCTTTCCGGACCGTATCTGGCGATGATCACCATCGCGGCCGCGTTCGTGATCGAGCACGCCATCATCGCCTGGAAGGAGCTGACGGGCGGCGCCAGTGGCATCGCCAACGTCGCCGAGATGCCGCTGCCCTGGCCATACCAGGGCGGCGCGTCCGCCCAGGCTCTGGCGGCGGTGATCCTGGGCATCGCCTCCGCCCTGTTCGCCGCCTATGCGTGGTTCCGTGCCAGCCCCACCGGCCTGGCGCTGGTCGCCGTGCGCGGCTCCGAAACGGCCGCCGCCTCGATCGGTCTCGATCCGGTGAGGCTGAAATGCCTGGCGTTCGCGATTTCG
>JAJZFF010000189.1 GCA_021805485.1 Pseudomonadota bacterium | reverse complement strand
CGGCCTCAAGCGCGGAAATCGCACGCCGCGCTTCGGCTTCGAGCAGACCTACGCGCTGTTCCCCCGCCTGCAGGAACGCGCGGACACGGCCGCCGGCGTGCTTTCGGGCGGCGAGCAGCAGATGCTCACCATCTGCCGCACCCTGATGGGCGATCCCGACCTGATCATGATCGACGAACCGACCGAGGGGCTGGCGCCGCAGATGGTCACGCGCGTCGCCGAATTGCTGCGCGAGATCGCGAGCCGCGGCATCGCCATCCTGCTGGTCGAGCAGAAGCTCGCCATCGCGCTCGATGTCGCGCACCGGCTCTACGTCATGGGCCATGGCCGCATGGTGTTCGAGGGCACGCCGGCGGGCCTGCGCGCCAACGAGGCGGTGCGGCGGGAGTGGCTGGAGGTGTGAGGGCCGCGCTCAGAGTTCGCGCAGGAAGCCGATCAGCGCCTCGTTCACCGCCTCCGCCCGCTCCTGCTGGATCCAGTGGCCGGCGCCCTCGAGCAGCACCTGGCGGCGCAGGCCGGGCACCGCCTCCGGCATGGCGGCCAGCGCGCGTTCGCCGATCGGGCCCAGGATCACCGGGTCCCGCGTCCCGGCGATGAACAGCGCCGGGACGCGGATGCGCGCGCCGTGGAAGGGCGCGGTGAGCTCCCAGTTGCGGGCGAGATTGCGGTACCAGTTGAGCCCGCCGCGGAACCCGGTGCGCCGGTAGGTGGCGACGAACCGGTCGAGCACCGCTTCGTCGAGCCAGCCGGGCAGGGCAGGGGGCTCCGGCGCGGCGGCGAGGAAGCCGCCCTGGGGCGGGTCCCCCTCCGGCACCGCGGTGAGGAACGCGCCGCCAGCGCCCATCGGCGCGTCACCGGAGGCGGCATAGAGAATGCGGCGCAGCGTCGCCGCCACGTCACGCTCGAACTCCGCCTCGGCCACGCCCGGGGTCTGGAAATGCAGGAAATAGTGCCGCCCGAAGCCGCCCTCGCGCAGCGCGCTCAGCGGGTCGCGGCCGCTGCGGGGGCGGTGCGGCACGCTCATGCCGACCACGGCGCGGAACAGGTCCGGCCGCATCAACGCCGCGTTCCAGGCCACCGGCGCGCCCCAGTCATGGCCGACGATCACCGCCTGGGTCTCGCCGAGCGCGGCGAGCAGGGCCACCATGTCGCCGACGGTGTGAAAGATCGTGTAGGCGCCTTCATCGGCGGGCGCGTCGCTGTCGCCGAAGCCGCGCATGTCGGGCGCCACGGCGCGGAAGCCGGCCTCGGCCAGGGCGCGCAGCTGGTGGCGCCAGGAGAGCGAGAGCTCCGGCCAGCCATGGCAGAGCAGCACCAGCGGCCCGGTGCCCTGCTCGCGCAACGCCAGCCCGATGCCGTTGACCTCGACCCGCCGCACTGTCTCCCCGGTCATCGTTTCTCCCCCGATCTTGTCCGCTGCAATCATGGACCCTAAGCTGCCGCGCGAAGCGAGCGGGGGAAAGATCCATGACAACGAAACGCTGGGACAAATCGCGCCTGCCGTCGCGCCACACCACCGAGGGCGCGGACCGGGCTCCGCATCGCAGCTACTATTACGCGATGGGGCTGACGGAGGATGAGATTCATCAGCCCTTCGTCGGCGTCGCCACCTGCTGGAACGAGGCCGCGCCGTGCAACATCGCGCTGGGGCGCCAGGCGCAGTCGGTCAAGAAGGGCGTCGCGGAATCGGGCGGCACGCCGCGCGAATTCACCACCATCACCGTCACCGACGGCATCGCCATGGGCCATCAGGGGATGAAATCCTCCCTGGTCTCGCGCGAGGTGATCGCCGATTCGGTGGAGCTCACCGTGCGCGGCCATTGCTACGACGCGCTGGTCGGCCTCGCCGGCTGCGACAAGTCGCTGCCGGGGATGATGATGGCGATGCTGCGGCTGAACATCCCGAGCGTGTTCATGTATGGCGGCTCGATCCTGCCCGGCCGCTTCAAGGGCCGCGACGTGACGGTGGTGGACGTGTTCGAGGCGGTCGGCCAGCACGCCGCCGGCCGGATGAGCGATGCCGATCTGCACGAGCTGGAATGCGTCGCCTGCCCCTCGGCCGGGGCCTGCGGCGGGCAGTTCACCGCCAACACCATGGCCACCGTGAGCGAGGCGATCGGGCTCGCGCTGCCCGGCTCGGCCGGCGCGCCGGCCCCGTACGAGGACCGCGACCGCTTCGCCGTCGAGTCCGGCCGCGCGGTGATGGCGCTGCTCGAGAAGCGCATCCGCCCGCGCGACATCGTCACGCTGAAGGCCTTGGAGAACGCCGCTGTCGTGGTCGGCGCCACCGGCGGTTCGACCAACGCGGGCCTGCATCTTCCCGCCATCGCGGCGGAGGCCGGCATCCGCTTCACCCTCGATGACGTGGTCGCGATCATGCGGCGCACGCCCTACATCGCCGACCTCAAGCCGGGCGGCAAATATGTCGCGCTCGATGTCTATCGCGTCGGCGGCATGCCGGTGATCATCAAGGCGCTGCTCGATGGCGGGCTGCTGCATGGCGACTGCCTCACCGTCACCGGGCGGACGCTGGCGGAAAACCACGCCCATGTCGTGTTCCCCACCGACCAGGACGTGATCCACCCGGTGAGCCGGCCGCTTTCGCCAACCGGCGGCGTCGTCGGGCTGAAGGGCAATCTCGCCCCGGAGGGCGCGATCGTGAAGGTGGCGGGCATGCACACGCTGCGCTTCGAGGGCACGGCGCTGTGCTTCGATTGCGAGGAGGACGCCTTCGCCGCCGTGCAGGCGCGCGCCTACAAGGCCGGCGATGTCATCGTCGTCCGCTACGAGGGGCCGAAGGGCGGGCCGGGGATGCGCGAGATGCTCTCCACCACCAGCGCGATCTATGGCCAGGGCATGGGCGATCAGGTGGCGCTGATCACCGATGGCCGCTTCTCGGGCGCGACGCGCGGCTTCTGCATCGGCCATGTCGGGCCGGAGGCGGCGGTGGGCGGACCGATCGCGCTGCTGCGCAACGGCGACCGCATCGTCATCGACGCCGAGGCCGGCACCATCGACGTCGCCCTCCCCGCCGAGGAACTCGCCGCCCGCCGCGCCGCCTGGCAGCCGCGCAAGACCGACTACAACAGCGGCGCGCTGTGGAAATACGCGCAGACCGTGGGACCGGCCTGCTTCGGCGCCCTGACCCAACCGGGGGCGGCGGCGGAGACGCATTGCTACGCGGATATCTAGACTTTCGGCGCCGGTTCTACCCACGCAGCAGCCGGCGCACCGCGCTCGAGGTGTGGCGGCGCCCGTCGCCGGCGTAGTCCTCGTGATATTCCTCGATCTTCGCCGGGTCGTAGAGATAGTTCACCATCAGCGTCGCGCTCTCCTTCACACCCTTCTCGGAGGTGTCGCCGAGCGGGTTGATGCGCTCCAGCCGGGCGCCGTTGGCGAGGTGGAAATGCGCCACCGGGTCCAGCGCGCGCGTGCCGCGGCTTTCGCGCAGCAGATATTGCGCGGCCAGGCGCAGCAGCACCGGCTCGGCCGCGCGCAGCCGCGCCGCGTCGCGGAACCAGCCGCGCGAGCGCAGGATCGCCGCCAGCGCCGCCTCGGCCGTCGCGGCCTCGCCCGGCGCGACGGCCCTGAGCGCCGCTTCCTCCTCCTCGGAGAACCCTCCCGGCGCCGCCTCGCTGAGGCGCGCCTCGAGCCAGGCGCGGAAGCCGGGCATTGGCGAAAGCGTCGAAAAGGTCTTGATATTGCGAAATTCCGCCGCCAGCAGCGCGACCACCCGCTTGATCAGGAAATTGCCGAAACTGATCCCCGAAAGCCCGCGCTGGCAGTTGCTGATCGAGTAGAAAATGGCCGTGTCCGCCGCCCCGGGGTCGAGCAGCGGTGCCTTCTCGTCGAGCAGGCGCTGCACGCTGCCCGCCAGCCCCTGCACCAGCGCCACCTCGACGAAGATCAGCGGCTCGTCCGGCATGCGCGGATGGAAGAAGGCGTAGCAGCGGCGATCGGAATCGAGCCGGTTCTTGAGGTCGCGCCAGGAACGGATCTCGTGCACCGCCTCGTAGCCGACCAGCCGTTCCAGCAGCAGCGCCGGGCTGGACCAGTCGATGCGGCGCAGTTCGAGGAAGCCGACATCGAACCAGTTCGCCAGCAGACCGCGCAGATCCGCCTCCAGCGCGGCCAGATGCGGATCGCCCCGGGTGAGGCCGAGCAGCGTCGCGCGCAGATCGACGAGGAACTTCATGCCGTCGGGGATGGTGGTGAACTGGGTGAGCAGGCGCGCGCGCGGCGGTTCGAGCAGGCGGCGCAGCCTGGCCTGCGCGGCGGCGCGCGCGGCGGGGTCGGCGGCGGTCTGCACCGCCTCGAACCCTTGCGCCACCGCCACCGGGTCGGCGTCGAAGCCGGCCAGCGTGGAGAGGAACTGGCGCTGCCCGGCCTCGTCGAGGCGGAGATAGGTCTCGGCCAGCTTGGCCGCGCGGTTGCGCGCGCTGACCTCGCCGCCGCGGCCGGCGAGGCAGGCGTTCATCTGCGCCTCGATACTGTCATCGTCCTCGCGCGCGACGCCGGCGGCCATGTCGCGCCAGACAGTGGTGATGCGCCGGATGGCGCGGTCGAAAAGTCCGCTCGGTGCAGCGATTTCGTTCATGGTCGGCCTCGTCGTGATGGGGCCAGGATAGCACGCGGCGCGGCCACGCGCTCGGCCTCGGCCCACGCGGCTGGCAGGAACGCGGGCAGGTCCTCGGCGATCAGGCCCGAACCCCGTCCGGCGAGCGCCGCGGCGCGCCCGTGCAGCCAGACGGCGGCGGCGGCGGCGGCGAACGGCTCCATGCCGGCGGCCAGCAGCGCGGCGATGATGCCGGCGAGCACGTCGCCGGTGCCGGCGGTGGCGAGGCTGGGCGGGGCGCAGGCGTTGATCGCCGCCCGCCCGTCGGGGGCGGCGATGAT
>JAJZFF010000266.1 GCA_021805485.1 Pseudomonadota bacterium | reverse complement strand
CGAGGCCGCCATGGCCCGCAACCTCGCCCACGCCCCGGCCGCATCCCCCTCGCCCGCGATCCCGGCGCTGATCGAGGCGGCCCTCGCCGCCCACGCCCGCCAGGACCGCCGCCCTTGAGCGACGCGCCGAACGCCTGGCGCCGCGTCCCCCGCGCCCTGTTCGCCCGCCTCGGCCCCGGCCTCATCACCGGCGCCGCCGACGACGACCCGAGCGGCATCGCCACCTATTCCCAGGTCGGCGCCCAGTTCGGCTACACCCTCGGCTGGACGGTGGTGCTCGCCCTGCCCTTCATGGTCGCGGTGCAGGAGATCAGCGCGCGGATCGGCCGCATCACCGGCCGCGGCCTCGGCGCCGCGATGGAAGCCCACCTGCCCCGCCCGCTCGCCCTTGGCCTGATCCTGCTGCTCGCCATCGCCAATGTCTTCAATCTCGGCGCCGATCTCGGCGCGATGGCGCAGACCGCGCACATGCTCGCCGGCGGGCCCGAACGCCTCTACACCGTGGCGATCGCGGTGTTCTGCGTCGTCGCCGAAATCCGCATCCCCTACCGCCGCTACGTCGCCGTGCTGAAATTCCTCACCGCGGCGCTGCTCGCCTATGTCGCCCTGCTCTTCGTCCTGCGCCTGCCCGCGCGCGAGATCCTCGCCGGCGCGCTGATCCCCCGCCTCAGCCTCGACCGCCCTGCCCTGCTCGCGCTGATCGCGGTCTTCGGCACCACGATCAGCCCCTATCTCTTCTTCTGGCAGGCGGCCGAGGAAGCCGAGGATGCCGGGCGCATCCCCGCCGCCGGCCCGGCGGTCGCCGGCGAGTTCGCCCGCATCCGCTTCGATACCTGGGCCGGCATGAGCTATTCCAACGCCGTCTCGCTCTCGATCATCATCGGCACGGCGGCGACCCTGCACGTCAACGGCATCACCGCCATCACCTCGGCGGCGGACGCGGCGAGCGCCCTCGCCCCCATCGCCGGCCCCTTCGCGCGGCTGATCTTCGCCATCGGCATTTTCGGCACCGGCCTGCTCGCCGTTCCCATCCTCGCCGGCAGCACCGCCTACGCGATCGGCGAGGCGCTGCACTGGACGGTCGGCCTCTCCCGCCGCGCGCTCGAGGCCCGCGCCTTCTACGGCGTGCTCGTGGTGGCGACCCTCGCCGGCGTCGGCATCGTGTTCTCCCCGCTCACCCCGATCCGCGCGCTGTTCTGGGCGGCGGTGATCAACGGCGTCGCCGCCACGCCGATCATCGCCGCGATGGTCGCCCTCGCCAGCCGCCCCGCGGTGATGGACGGCCACGTCCTGCCCCGCAGGCTGCGCGTCATGGGCTGGCTCACCGCGTCACTGATGGGCGCCTGCACCCTGGCGATGCTGCTGGTCTAGAGCATGATCCGATCGGATTGAGTCATCTGATCGGATAAAGATGCTCTGTTTATCAATATCATAGAGCACTACATCCGATCCGGATGAATCGGAAAGTGCTCAAAGCCGGATCAGGAATTCCGCCGCTCGATCTCCACGCCGACCGACTCCATGTCGGCGAACACGTCGAGCTTCTCCACCCGCACCCGCACCAGCGCGACCCGCGCATCCGCGAGGCAGAGCTCCGCCAGCCGCTCCGCCAGCGTCTCGACGAGCTGGACATGCCCGGCCGCCACCGCAGCCCGCGCGCCGAGCACGATCCGCTCGTAATCCACCACCCGCGCGAGATCGTCCCGCCCCACGCCGGGGCGCGACATCTGCGCCTCCTGCGGGCCGGCCGACTCCCGCACCGACAGGTCGAGATTGATCCGCACCCGCTGCGTGCGGCCGAATTCATGGGCATGGACGCCGATATGGGCGTCCACCACCATGTCCCGCACGAACATCCGCCGCAGCGCCGGCGCTGCGGTGGCGGGCGGGGCGGGAAAATGGCTTTCGTTCATCCCCCGCCCATGCTCCGCCCGGCCGGCGAACGCAAGAGACGATCCCGCGACGCCGGCTACCGCGAGCGGCTCAGCCGGCGTGCACGCGCCCGCGCAGCTCGCCGGGCTTGTGCATCACGGTATGGATCATGACATACCAGTGCCCGCCCATCAGCTCCTTCGCCTGCACCTTGCTCAGCACCGCCGAGCCCCTGATCGGCCCCGCCGCCATCGGATGCGGCGGCTTCTTCGTCAGCCATACCTGCACCGGCCCGTTCTGCCCGGGCTTGCTGATCGGGCCGTGGAAATGCGCCATGATCACCTTGCTGGTGAGATGGCTGTAGGTCACGTCCCACGTCACCCGGCGGGTCACCGAGTTGAACGTGCCGTGCATCGCCCCGGTGCCGTGGGACATCGTCCCCGCCACCGGATGCAATGTCGCGGAAAGCCGCACCGTCTTCGCCTGCGCGATCCCCATCCCGCCGGCCAGCCCGGCAGCGAGCATCAGCGCGGTCACGCCTCGCCTGTTCACCTTCACATCCGTCTCCTGTCTGTGGTCACGGCGCGATGCGGCCCCTCGCGCCAGGGGGATGTCCCGGCCGGGCCGGCGTCACGCCGGGTCCCGGCCGTCAGTCACGGCGTGGTTACGATTTCGGGCTCCACAGCTCGCACCAGCCCTTCGGCGAAATCGAGCCGGCCACCGCCTTGCAGCGCCCGTCCTTGCCGGGGCTGGAGGCCGGGATATACAGCGCGCAGCCATCGCACTGGTGCCCGTCCTTCGGCTTGTCCTGATACTTCACCGCGGACTTGGCCATGCCGGCCGCCTCCGCCGCCTGGGTCGCCGCGATCCCGGCCGCCGCGATCCCGGCGGAAATCCCCGCCGCCTTCTTCAGCAGCGCGCGCCGGCCATTCGATCTGGTCAAATCGGACATTGTTTCTTCTCCTGCCTGGCATGTCCCGTGGACACCACGGAACGAGAATGGGAACGAAGCCCGGTTCGGCAAGCGCCTGCCGGGCCCGTCCACACTAGATTGCCAAACATGGCATGAATCCGGCAGCCACGAGATCGTGATCCCGCGCCGCCGGCGCCCGCCCTCAGGGCAGCAGCACGGTGCTGCCGGTGGTCCGCCTGGCCTCCAGCGCCTCGTGCGCCGCCGCCGCCTCGGCGAGCGGGAAGGTCTGGTTGACGCGGATCTTCACCGCCCCGGCCTCGACCACCCCGAACAGGTCGTTCGCCACGGCGACGAGGTCGGAGCGCTTCGCCGTATAGGTCGCCAGTGTCGGCCTGGTCAGGAACAGGCTGCCCTTGGCCGCGAGAATGCCGACATCGACCGGCGGCACCGGCCCCGAGGCATTGCCGTAACTCACCATCAGCCCGAGCGGCGCCAGCGAATCGAGGCTCGGCCCGAACGTGTCCTTGCCCACCGAATCATAGACCACCGGCACCATCGCGCCATCCGTCAGCCGCTTCACCTCGGCGGCGAGATTGTCATGGCCGACGATGACATGATGCGCCCCGTGCCCGCGGGCGAGTTCCGCCTTCGCCTCGGTCGAGACGACGCCGATCACCGTGGCGCCGAGATGCCGCGCCCACTGGCAGAGAATGAGGCCGACGCCGCCGGCCGCGGCATGCACGAGAACGGTCTCGCCCGCCTGCACCCGGTAGGTCCGCCGCAGCAGGTATTGCGCGGTCATGCCCTGGAGCATCATCGCCGCCCCGGTCTGGAAGTCGATCCCCGCCGGCAGCTTCACCAGCCGGTCGGCGGCGATCACCCGCTCGGTCGCATAGGCGCCGACCGGCCCGCCGGCATAGGCGACGCGGTCGCCCGGCGCCACCTCGGTCACGCCCTCGCCCACCGCGACGACGACGCCCGCCCCCTCCATGCCGATCGTCGCCGGCAGATGCGGCACCTTGTAGAGGCCGGTGCGGAAATACACGTCGATGTAATTCAGCCCCACCGCCTCGTGGCGCACCAGCGCCTCGCCGCGTCCGGGCTCGGGCGTGGGCACGTCCTCCCAGCGCAACACTTCGGGCCCGCCATGGGCATGAATACGGATGGCCTTTGACGTCATCTCTGTGTCTCCCGGATTGTCAGGCGCGGCGGCGCGCGCCTTCACTGATGTCGGCGCCCTCGAGGGCGAGCAGCCGGCGCTTCATCGCCAGCCCCCAGCCCTCCTCGTTGCTGCCGCAATAGCCGCCCAGCCCGTCCGCCGCCCGCACGCGGTGGCAGGGGATCAGGATCGGTATCGGATTGGCCCGGTTGGCGCCGCCGACCGCGCGGGCGCTGCCGCCCACATCGCGCGCCACCTCGCCATAGGTCCGCGTCTCCCCGCGCGGGATCGTGCGCAAATACGCCCAGACGCGGCGCTGGTAATCGGTGCCCGCCGGCGCCAGCGCCAGATCCTCGGCCAGCGGGCCGCCGTCGAAATAGCGCGCCAGCGCATCGGCCGCGCGGCGCAGCAGCTGCGTTGCCTCGTCCGCCGCCTCGCCGCCGTCGCCGAAGTCGATCGACACGATCGCGCCCGCCCGCTCATGCAGGACGAAACCGCCGAAAACCGGATGCTGCATTGATAATTGGGGCACTGGACTTTCCTCGGTTCAGGCTAGAGCCTCGCTTCCGGAAGTCAAGCCGACGTGATCGGCCGCCGCCGGGTCAGGCGGACGTCGCCATCCGCGATCACGTCAGGCGGACGTCGCCGTCCGCCGGCGCCGCTCGTGCCAGGCGTCCATCAGCTTGAGCACCGCCGCCGCCGTCTCCTCGATCGAGCGGCGGGTGACGTTCACCGTCGGCCAGCCGCGCGCGCCACAGGTCCGCCGCGCCCAGAGCAGCTCCGCCTTCACCGCCTCCTCGTCGACATAGTCGCCGCTGTCCGGCCGGAACGCCCCCACCGCCGCCCCGCCCTGGCCGAGCAGGGTGAGCCGGTGCCGGCGGATCTCGATCAGCGGCTCGGGGTCGATGAACAGCCCCACCACCGGGCAGGGCGGGTCGTCCAGCACGCCCGGCAGCT
>JAJZFF010000569.1 GCA_021805485.1 Pseudomonadota bacterium | reverse complement strand
GCGGTGAAGGGCATCCAGTGATGGATCAGCGGCTCGTTCGAGCGCGAAGCGGGCTGGTTCATGGAACGGTCCTCGCAGAAAGGAAATATCGTCAGCTTATTATTTTAATCGGAACACGCGCAAGCCTCACGGATAATGTGCCGCTTCGAGACGATCTGTCGATTATCCTGAACACGTCACGGTCGTTTCGCCGCCCCTTGGCCCGCGCCGTCGCCGGGCCTAAAAGCGAAGCGCGACTATAATGGGAGTTTAAATATATGAAACTGTTCAGGCATGGCGCCAGCGGCGCCGAACGTCCGGGGATCGTCGATGCCTCCGGTGCGCTGCGCGATCTCTCCGGCGTCATCTCCGAAATCGACGCGACCGTCCTCTCCGATGCGGGGCTTGCCCGCCTCGCCGCGCTCGATGCAGCGACCCTGCCGCTGGTGCCCGCCGGCACGCGGATCGGCGCGCCCGTCCCCCGGCCGGTCAATTTCATCTGCATCGGCCTGAACTATGCCGACCACGCGGCCGAGTCGGGCCTCAAGGTGCCCGAGGAGCCGATCATCTTCCTCAAGGCCGGCAGCGCCTATTCCGGTCCGAATGACGACATCGTGGTCCCGCCCGGCTCGAAGGAGACTGACTGGGAGGTCGAACTCGGCGTGATCATCGGCACCGGCGGCTCCCACATCGCCGAGGATGCGGCGCTCGATCACGTCGCCGGCTATTGCGTGGTCAACGATGTCAGCGAGCGCGAATACCAGATCCGCCGCGGCGGCACCTGGGACAAGGGGAAGGGGTGCCCGAGCTTCGGCCCGACCGGTCCCTTCCTCGTCACCCGCGACGAGGTACCCGACCCGCAGGCCCTCGATCTCTGGTGCGAGGTCGACGGCAAGCGGATGCAGAACGGCAACACGCGGACGATGATCTTCGGCGTGAAGACGCTGGTCTCCTATGTCAGCCGCTTCATCCGGCTCGAACCCGGCGACATCATCGCCACCGGCACGCCGCCCGGCGTCGGCATGGGCATCAAGCCTGAGCCGGTCTTCCTGCGGCCCGGCCAGACCGTGCGCCTCGGCATCGCCGGGCTTGGCGAGCAGACGCAGAAGACCACCGGCGGCTGATTCGCGCCGGGCATGACCGGAAAGGCCGGATTGCCCGGTGCCGCGCGCGGGGTAAAATCCGCTTCCGCGGCACCGCGTCCGGCCATCCGGATGCGGCATCGCGCGATCTGGACTTTCGTTAATTCTCCTGCCATTGCCGCCGGGGCCAAGCTTCAGTAAAGGCCGATCATGCGCCGATTGACCCTCAGCCTTTTCCTCCTCCCCGCGGTCCTCGCCGGCTGTGCCGTGCCCGGCCGACGAACGCCCGGCCCCTATGCCGGGGCACCGTCGCTGGTCGACGTGGCGGCTCTCACCAGCTTCAATGGCCGCCTGCCGCTGGTCACCATCCCCGAATCCGCGGAAACATGGTCGCCATCGGTGAAATATGCGGTGGATGCCGCGCTGAAGATCAATCCGAAAGCGCGGTTCCGCGTCTATGTCACCGGCCCGACGGCGGGCGGCCCCGCCGCCGCCGAAATGGCGATGGCGCGTCTCGCGCCGCGCGCGGCCCAGGTCGCGGATGCCATCGTCGCCGACGGCGTCGCGCCCGGTCACGTCTCCCTCGGCGCCTCGGCGCCGCTGCACGCGGTTCCGCCGCCCGCAACACCCGAGATCGTGGTCTTCGCGAAGTAATGCCCGTCGCTGATCTGGCGACGGCCGCGCTGCGCCTTCTCGAACCGGAGACGGCGCACGCCGCCGCCATTGCGGCGCTGCGCCTCGGCCTCGCCGGAAGGCAGCATGTTCCCGCCGATCCGCGCCTCGCCATGCCCGCCTTCGGGCGGACCATCGCCCTGCCCATCGGCCTCGCCGCCGGGTTCGACAAGAACGCAGCCGCCCTCGCCGGGCTGTCCCGCCTCGGCTTCGGCTTCGTCGAGGCCGGCACCGTCACCCGCCGGCCGCAGCCGGGCAATCCGAAACCCCGCCTGTTCCGCCTTGAGGATGACGGCGCGCTGATCAACCGCATGGGTTTCAACAATCTCGGAGTCGAGGGGTTCGCCGGACGTCTTGCCAGGGCGGACCGCGCGCGCACGGCGATCGGCGCCAATCTCGGCATCAACAAGGAGGGCGCCGATCCGCTGGTTGACTACCCCGCCCTGGTCGCCGCGGTCGCCCCGCACGCCGACTACATTGCGATCAACGTCTCCTCGCCGAACACGCCGGGCCTGCGCGACCTGCAGGCCGCCGACCGCCTCGCCGCGATCCTCGACGCGATCCGCGCAGCCGTGCCCAACGCGCCGCCGCTCTTCGTCAAACTCGCCCCCGATCTCGACGAGGCGGCGCTGCCCGAACTGGTCGAGATGGCGGTCGGCCGCGCCGTGGCCGGGCTGATCGTCAGCAACACCACGCTCGCCCGGCCCGATACCCTGCGCAGCCCGGCGCGCGGCGAGTCCGGCGGCCTGTCCGGCGCGCCGCTGTTCAACCGCGCGACCCGCATGCTCGCCCGCGTCCGCCTGCTCGCCGGCGACCGGCTGCTGTTGATCGGCGTCGGCGGCGTGGCGACACCGGAGCAGGCCCTCGCCAAGTTCCGCGCTGGCGCCAGCCTCGTGCAGCTCTATACCGCCTTCGTCTATGAGGGGCCGTCGGTGTTGCCGCGTCTTGCCGCCGGCCTGTCCGCCCTGCTCGACCAGTACGGCGCGGCGACCCTGGCCGGCCTCGTCGGCCGTGATGCCGACCGCCTTTCGGAGATCGCTCCATGACCGCCGACACGATGAGCGTCGAAACCCTCGCCCGCGATCATGACGGCTTCATCGTCGATCTCTGGGGCGTGGTGCATGACGGGGTGCGCCCCTATCCCGGCGTTCCCGCCTGCCTGCGCCACCTGCGCGAGGCCGGCAAGCGCGTCGTCTTTCTCTCCAACGCGCCTCGCCGCACCGCGCCGGTCGCCGCCGCCCTGGCCGCGATGGGCATCGGCCCCGACCTTTACGACGGGATCATGACCAGCGGCGAGGCCGTCCGCGCCGCGCTGGTCTCCCGCACCGAGCCCGATTTCGCCGCACTGGGCGACCGCTTGTTCCATCTCGGCCCGCCGCGCGACCGCAACCTGTTCGACGATCTCGGCCTTGCCGAGGCCGACCATCCCGGCGCCGCCGATTTCCTGCTCAACACCGGCCCCGACGATCTCGCGCCGCCCGACGATCCCGCCGCCTTCGACCCGATGCTCCGCGAGGCGCTTGGCGCCGGGCTGCCGATGGTCTGCGCCAACCCGGATCTGGAGGTGATCCGCGATGGCCGTCGCATCGTCTGCGCCGGCGCGCTCGCCCAGCGCTATGCCGCCTGGGGCGGGCGGGTAATCTGGCGCGGCAAGCCCGATCCTGCCGTCTACCGCCCCACACTCGCCCTGCTCGGCACCGATCCCGACCGCACCATCGCGTTCGGGGACTCGCTGCGCACCGATATCGCCGGCGCGAAGGCCGCCGGCATCGCCTCGGTGCTCGTGCTCTCCGGCATCCACGTCGCAACGCCCGAGGAGGCTTGGGCCGATTGCGTCGCCGCCGGGCTCGATCCGCGCGCCATCATCGGCGGGTTCCGCTGGTAAGGGTTCATCCTCGCGACGTTTCGTGATAGCGCCGGCGGCATGACAATACGCGTCCGTTTCGCCCCGTCGCCCACCGGCATGCTCCACATTGGCGGCGCTCGCACCGCCCTGTTCAACTATCTCTTCGCCCGTCATCACGGCGGCCAGTTCCTGCTCCGCATCGAGGATACCGATCGCGAGCGCAGCACGCCCGAGGCGACCCAGGTGATCCTCGACGCGCTGGACTGGCTCGACCTCAAATCGGACGAACCGCCGGTCTATCAGTCGACCCGCTATGCCCGCCATCGCGAGGTGGTCGAGCAGATGCTTGCCGCAGGCCAAGCCTATCGCTGCTATTGCACCCGCGAGGAACTTGCCGAAATGCGCGCCGAGGCCGAGCGGAACAAAAAGCCGTTCCGCTACGACGGGCGCTGGCGCGATCGCGACCCGGCCGAGGCGCCGCCCGGCGTCGATCCGGTCATCCGCCTGCGCGCCCCGCGCGAGGGCGAGACCGTGATCCATGATCTCGTCCAGGGCGAGGTGCGGGTGAAGAACGCCGAGCTGGACGACATGATCCTGCTCCGCTCCGACGGCACGCCGACCTATCTGCACGCCGTCGTGGTGGACGATCACGACATGGCCATCTCCCATGTCATCCGTGGCGACGACCACCTGACCAACACGTTCCGCCAGGCCCAGATCTATGACGCGATGGGTTGGGCGCGGCCCAATTTCGCCCATATCCCGCTGATCCACGGCGCCGACGGGGCAAAACTCTCGAAGCGCCACGGCGCCGTCTCGGTGCTGCAGTTCCGCGACGATGGCTATCTGCCCGAGGCGCTCTGCAACTATCTGCTCCGCCTCGGCTGGGGCCATGGCGACGCCGAGATCCTGCCCCGCGACGAGCAGGTCGCGCTGTTCGATCTCGACGGCGTTGGCCGCGCCGCGAGCCGGATGGACTATGCCAAGCTGCTTCACGTCAACGCGGTCTTCCTCCGCGCCGCCGAGGATGAACGGCTCGCCGCCGATGTTGTTGCCCGGCTTGCGCGCGACCATGGCTTCGCGGTGGGCACGGAGGCGGCTGGCCGCATCGCGATGCTGATGCCGGGGCTGAAGGAGCGCGCCCGCACCCTCGCCGAACTGGCGGAATCCGCCCTGTTCATCGTTCGCGAGGCGCCGCTGCCGATGACCGAAAAGGCCGCCGCCCTGCTCACCGAGGCCGCGCGCGACGACCTCGCCGCCCTGCTGCTCGATTTCGACAAGACCGATTTCTCGAAGGCAGCGCTGCACGAGGCGATGAAGGCCTAT
>JAJZFF010000617.1 GCA_021805485.1 Pseudomonadota bacterium | reverse complement strand
AAGGGCCGCGGCGAGCCGGGCTACGATGATTGCCTGGAATTCTTCGGCACCGGCTCGCGCGTGTGCAACATCTTCAAATCACCGGTCGAGGGCGGTCCCGCGGCCGCGCCCCCAGGAAAATGAGCGTGGGAATGAGGGTGCGAATGAAGGCGCAAATCGCCGCGCGAAGGAGCCGGCCCGTGGCTCGCCACGGCGCCTTTGCGCTGGCCTTCACCCTGCTCCTGGCGTTGCCGGCCGCCCGCGCCGCCGAGCAGCCCGCCGGCGAGCCGATCCAGACGGCCAATGCGCCGACGGCCAACGATCTGCGCGAATTCCGCGTCGGCATGCCGGTCTCGGCGCTGCCGGCCAGCGGCTACAAGGACCTGGCCTGTGCCGCCGAGCCGCAGCACGCGCTTGCCAGCTGGAGCGAGTACCACACCTGCCCGGCGGACGCCGCGGGGCGGCACGCCGTCCGGTTCGCCTTCGATGACCAGACCAATCCGATGGCGCGGCTCAATGATCGGTTCCAGGGCACCCGTGTCGCTGGGCAGCCGGTGCGGGTGTTCCTGCTGCTCGGTGACGACGACCGGCTGGACGCGCTGCGCATCGAGACCGACCCCGAGGCGCGGCTCTACCTGCGCAAGAAGGCGTTTCTCTTCGCCGACCAGGTGCGCGCGCGCTTCGGCAACGAAGGCTGGACCTGCGCCGAGGGCAAGCCGCAAGGCGACGAAGAGCCGGTTGGCGGCGTGTTCTATCGCGAGCATTGCGAGAAGCGCACGCCGACGCGGCATTTCGTGCTCGACCGCGAACTCTACCGCCACGCCGGCCAGAAGCCGGACAGCTTCGTCGAAGGCACGAGTCTGCTGATCGAGCCGCGCTGAACCCTCTCCGCGCGCCCCCTGGCGCGCGGGCGGTGGCGCGCGGGCGGTGGCGCAAGGTCCGGGCTATCCCGCCCGTGCGTGCCGCGGCGCCGCCGCCGGCACCCAGCGGCGCATGGCGCGGTGCAGCATCAGCTCCAGCGTGCGTACCGTCCCGGCGGGCGGCAGCGCCAGATGCGCCGCGCCGCTGGTGGCGCGCCAGCAGGCGCCGCTTCCCCGCTCCAGCTCGAAGAAGCCCGCCCCCAGCATCGGGTCGTCCAGCGCGATGGCGCGGCCGTCCAGCACGATGCCGCCGATCGCCACCCCCTGCCAGCGCAGATCGGCGCTGCCATGGTCGAACGATGTGGCGATGCCGCAGGCGGAATCCAGCCGCACGGGCCCGGTGCCGGCCGGCAGCAGAAACTGCCACAGCCGGCCGCGCTGCCGCGCCGGCCGGAGAATGCGCGGGCCCGCGCGCAGGCTGAGCTCGGGCGCCTCGCTCGCCGCGTAGCCGAGCGCCGGCAGGCGCGCGCAGAGCCGGGCCCGGACCGCCGCGACCACCGGACCATCCATGTGCAGCGCCGCGCAGGCATCGGTGTTCCAGCGCGCGGTGGAGAAATCGGGATGCAGCGTCATCGCCGGCGCATCCTCGAAATCGGCGCGGTTGCCGGTGTCGAGATAGGATTCGCAGGCCAGGCCCTCGGCCAGCAGCACATCGTGGGCGGCCAGCTCGATGTGGAAATACTGCACCCGGTCGCGCGGCTCCTGGGCGATCGAAGCGCCGTTGATCAGGTAGCGGATCGGGATCAGCACGCCATCCACGAACACCGCATGGTCCGGCGAGAGCAGCAGCGTGCGGCGCGGGATGCCGGGGGCGAAGGCGTGCGCCTCCACGCGCACCGGCCAGGCGCGCACCGGCTCCGGGTGGCGGCGCACATCGATGCGGCGTTGCCCGATCCAGACGATCTCGCGCACCTCTCCCGCCGCGGTCAGCACGCACTGCCCGGCGGCGAGCCGTTCCACCGCAACCTCGCCCCCCGGCGTCGCGATCGCGGTGCCGGCGTGGAAGCAGGCGACGGTGTTGGTGGTGACGGTGAGGTAGCCGGTGCTCGACCCGGTGACGAAGGACGAGTTGCTCAGCGACCCGGTGAAGGCGATGGTGCCGAGCGGCGTGCCGCCGCTGCTGACGGTGAGCGCGCCGGCGGAGAAGGAGACCGTGCTGCCGGTGAACGACACACCGGTGAAATCGATCGTATCGACGGGCTGAAACCCGCTGATCGTACCGGCGAAGCTGCCGACCGTGCCGATCTCCAGCACTGGCGAACCGGTGCTGACGAAGCTCACGGCCTGGCTGGCTGCGACGGCGCCATCGAGGGCGAGGGTGCCGTTGCTGCCGACGACGATCTGGCCGGCACCGCTGATGGTGCTGCCGATGGTGAGCGGCGCACCGGAGCCGACGGCACTGATCGTGCCGGTGTTGACCACCGTCGCGACCGAAACCGTCGCGCTGCCGACGGCGCCTGCCGAGTTCAGGATGCCGGCATTGTCGATCGCGCCGGCGCCGGTGATCGACCCCTGAGCGCTCAGCGTGCCGAGGTTGCTCAACAGCACGCCGATCGCGTCGGTGCCGCCGAAGCCCCAGGACGCGTTCGCGTCGATGCTGATCGTGTTGAAATTGACGAAGTTGGTGGCCAAGTTGCTGAGCGCGCCGGTGACGCCGGCGCTGCCGGCCAGTTCGAGCACGTTCACTCCGCTCGCGGCGGTGACGATGCCGCTGAGACCGGCGCCGGCATTCTCGATCAGCCGGTTGATGTTGCTGCCGCCGCCGGTGCCGCCGAAGATGATCGCGGTGCCGCCGCCACCGCTGATGGTGCCGTCATTGATCACCGTCTCGGGGCTGGTGAGATCGATGCCGACCCCACTGGTGCCGTTGCCGACGATGAAGCCGAGATTATGCACGAACCCGGCCCCCGAGACGGCCGTCGTGCCGGCGGCGATGGTGCCGGTCGCTTCGTTGATCAACGAGCCGCCGGAGAGCAGTGTCACGGGGCCGAGCCCGATGCCGCTGTCCAGCGTGCCGGCGTCGGTGAGCGCCGTGCCGACGACGGCCGCGGTGTTGCTGAAATTCCAGGATGCCGAAGCGTCGACGGCGACCGTGGCGAAGCCAGAGAAACTGCCGCTGATCGTGCCCTGGCTCGCGCCAGAGGCGAGTTCGAGCGTATTGTTCGCGGCCGTGTTGCTGTTGACGCTGCCGTTGAACACGGCGCCCGGATCGACGATCAGCCGGCTGGTGCCGGCGCCGAGATAGACCGCGGACGAAAAGCTCGCCGTGTCGCCGATGGTGCCGGCGTTCGTCAGCGTCGAGGAGATCAGCCCGACCGCGGAGTTTGAGGTCGCGCTCGACTGGATGCTGCCATCATTGACGCCGGCGGCGTTGGTGAGATTGACGCCGCTATGCGCCGCCGAAATCACGCCGGTGCTCGTATTGGTCAGCGTCCCGCCCGTGAGGTCGATGGCGCTGCCCTTGGTTCCGGTGGTGACGATGGTGCCGGAATTGACCAGCACCGAACTGAGGATCGAACCGGAGTAGGTGCCGACGATACCGGCATTGGAGGCAGTGATCTGCCCCGAATTGGTCGCGGTGCCGCCGGCAAGCAGCGCGATGCCGGCGGCCGTGGTGGAATTGGTCTGGATGATGGTGCCGGTGTTGCTGACGCTGCCGCCGGCAGCGAGCAGGATGCCCGCGACATGGGTGCCGCCGGTGTTGCTGATCGTGCCGGCATTGGTGACGGTGCCGGCCGCGCCGTAGATCTCGACCCCGCCGTACCCCGTGATCGACCCGGTGGATTGGTTGGTGACGGTGCCGCCGCTGGCGAGGCTGACGCCAATATTGTTGGCGGCGGCGATGAAGCCCAGATTGCTCAGAGTCCAGGCCGTGCCGCTCGGGCCGGTGACGGCGATGCCGCTGGCGACGGAGATGGTGCCGGTGACCGTCGCCGGATTGGCGGCGAGGGTGACGGGAGTGGATCGCGAGCCGCTATAGGTTCCGGACACGCCGTTGGCCTCCCATCCTGGGGACTGCGCGCAGCACCGCACCAAACCTTCGCGGATGCGAGAGGACTCGGCTGTTTGCGCAACTTGAAAGCGATTTCACGAAGCGTTGCACACGGAAAACAGTGTGTCAACGCGCTGGGCGCCAGCCAACCCGCCCGACCTGACCGAAGCTTAATCGGGACCCGGCTTGCGCACATCGCCGCCCGCCCCCATCCGAGAGGTGGAGGTACCCCATGTCCGTTTCGACGTCCTTTCTCGCCGTGCCGGATGGCATGCCGACGCCATTCGAGGTTCCCTTCCCCGCCGGCTCGATCAGTTTTGTCCAGACCAGTTTCGTCAACCCGATCGAGAACGCCTACACCGGGCAGCGAATCGCCTACCTGATCAACGACCCGGCGCAGATCATCCAAGGGCTGGATACCGGCGGGCAGCCCACCGTGCTGTTCATCAACCTGCCGTCGGATCCCGCGGGCACGCCGCTGTTCATCGGCACCTCCGACGTGTTCGCCACGGTCAACGCCTCGCCGGTGCCGATCACCATCGGCGACGCCAGCCCGACCTATCAGGACATCATCAGCGGCACCGGCGGGCTGACGCTCGACCTCGCCGCGCCGAGCGGCGAACTGGCCGTGGGCGGCGGCACCAACGCGATCTACACCCAGCCGCTCACGACCGCCCAGGGCACGATGGTGCCGCAGGACTGGTACTTCTACTTCGCCGGCGGCAGCAACACGATCGACGCGACCTACGGCAACGACACGGTGAACACCGTCGCCGGCACCAGCCTGATCGTGCTCGGCAGCGGCCAGGACGTGGTCTATTCCGGCGGCGCCGACACCATCCAGGCCGGCATCGGCGACGCCTCCGTCGCCGCCACGGTGGGCGATCTGGTGCAGGGCGGCGCCGGCGCCCTCACCTTCATCGGCGGCTCCGGCGCCAGCACCGTGTTCGGCGCCGACGGCAGCGTCTCGGCCAATGGCGGGAACGGCAGCCTGACCGTCTTCGGCGGCACCGGC
>JAJZFF010000292.1 GCA_021805485.1 Pseudomonadota bacterium | reverse complement strand
AATCCCGCCCTAACACCGGCGCCACACGGAGGTTCACGATGTCACGACAAGCCCTCGACCGCCGCACCATGCTCGGCCTCTCCGGCCTCGCACTCGGCGGCCTCGCCCTGCGCTCCGCCTGGGCCGACAGCGCCCCCGCCGGCCCGGCCATCGTCCCGCTCGAAGGCCATCTCCCGCCGCTCGCCTTCCGCATGGAGGATGTCGAAACCGGCCGTCCCGTCACCGAAGCGGCCTTTCGCGGCCATCCGGTGATCCTCTATTTCGGCTTCACCCGCTGCCCGGATACCTGCCCGCTGACCATGCAGAACGCGGCGAAGCTCGTCACCCTGCTGGGCAAGGACGGCCCGGACCTGCGGGTCGCCTTCGTCACCATCGACCTCGCCTACGACACGCAAGCCCGCCTGAAGGCGTACGTCGCGAAATTCGGCAAGCCGCCGGTCTTCACCGGCCTGCGCGGCACTCCGGCGGAACTCAAGGCGGCGGCAAAGCGCTTCGGCGTCTATTACCGCGCCCCCACCGGCCCCGATTCGCCCGATCCCGAATCCGCCATCCGCCACAGCAGCGCCACCTATCTCTTCGGGCCGGACGGCCGCGCCGTCGCCCTGCTCGCCAGCTTCCCCACCTCGCGGCCCGACCTTCCGGCGGTCGCCGCCCTCATCCGCAAGACCATGGACAGATCCTGATGCGCCGCGTCCTCGCCGCCCTCGCGTGCCTCCTGCTTCCCGCGGCCGCTTCCGCCGCCCCCGCCGTCACCGCGAAGGACGGCTGGTTCCGCTACCTCCTGCCGCAGATCCCGGCCGGCGGCTTCGTCACCCTCACCAACGCGGGCGACACGGCGGCGGTGCTGACCGGCGCCAGCTCCCCCGCCTGCGGCAGCGCGATGCTGCACCGCAGCCTCAACCGCAGCGGGATGGACATGATGATCGACGTGAACTCCATCACCATCCCCGCCCACGGCACGTTCCGCTTCGCCCCCGGCGACTACCACATCATGTGCATGAAGCCGCGCATGACGGTGGGGACGACGGCGGACGTCACGCTCCGCTTCCGCAACGCGCCGGACCTGACCGTGCCCTTCACCGTCTACGGCGCCGACGGGCGCCCCACGGGCCAGTAAGACCCCCCGTGTCGCATCTCCGCCCGGCGCTGCTCGCCGCCCTGCTCCTGCTGCCAACTCTCGCTCCCGCCGCCCTCCCGCCCCAAGGCACAGCAGCGGGCACAGCAGCGGGCAACGCGGCGCGGGGCAAAGACATCGTCGCCCACGGCACGGCGAACGGGGTGCTGCCCTGCATGGTCTGTCACGGCACCGATCTCGCCGGCAACCCGGCCATCGGCGCCCCGCGCCTCGCCGGCCTGCCGCAAGCCACCACGCTCGCCGCCCTGGCCGCCATCGCCGCCGGGAAACAGGGGAAAAACTACGTGATGCGCAACATCGCCCACGCGCTCACCGGGGCCGACCGCGCCGACATCGCCGCGTATCTCGCCTCGCTGCCGGAAGCGGACTGACCGGCCCGCCCGCGTCGGAAGAGCGTGCGTCCCGATCCCTGCGGACCGGGCCGGCGCGTCAGCCGAGCCGCGCCAGCCAGCCGGCCAGACTGCCGGGCTTGCTCCGGCTCACCGCCTCGATATCGGCGGCCAGCGCCTTGTAGTCCGGGTGCCGCGTCAGCCCGAGATCGGGAATGATGAACCGCGCCCGTCCCTTCGGGTCGAACACGTAGACCAGCGCCGAATGCACCACCTGGTATTTCTGCGGATCGGGCGAGGGGTGCACCGAGGCCACCACCCGATAGCGCCGCGTCAGCCGGTAGATCTGGTCCGGCGTGCCCCGCAGGCCGAGGAAGTGGCTGTCGAACAGCGCCACATATTTCGCCAGCACCGCGTCCGTGTCCCGCTTCGGATCGATGGTGACGAACAGGAACACCACCTTCTTCGCCGCCGGGCCAAGCGCGCGGAACAGCATGTGCAGCTTGTAGAGCGTGTCGGGGCAGACATCCGGGCAGTTGGTATAGCCGAAATAGAGCAGCACCGTCCGGCCGCGGAAATCCCGGGCGGTGACGGTCTTTCCCGTCTCCGCCTCGGTCATGGTGAAGTCGAGCGGCGGCACCAGCCCGCTCACCTCCACCACCCCGCCCTTGCCGAGCGGCACGCCGCTCAGCGTCTCCGGCCCGGAATTCGCGGCAAAGGTTTTCGCGGCGAAGGCCGGGCTCAGGGCGAGGCCGGCAGCGAGCAGCAGGGCGGCGAGGGCGCGGATCATGCGCCCGGCTCGCCGATCTTCCGCTTCAGCGCCTCGTTCACCAGCGCCGGGTTGCCCTTGCCCTGCATCGCCTTCATCACCTGGCCGACGAAGAAGCCGAACAGCTTGTCCTTCCCCGCCTTGTATTCGGCGAGCTTGTCGGCGTTGGCGGCAATCACCTTGTCGATCGCCTCGTCGATCGCGCCGGTATCCGTCACCTGCTTCAGCCCGCGCGCCTCGACGATCGCGCCCGCCGCATCGCCGGTGTCGAACATCAGCTCCAGCACCTCCTTGGCGATCTTGCCGTTGATCGTCTTGTCGGTGATCAGGTCGAGCAGCTCGCCGAGCCGGGCCGCGTTCACCGGCGAGGTCTCGATGCTCGTCCCGGTGCGGTTGAGATGGGCGAAGAAATCGCCGAGCATCCAGTTCGCCACCAGCTTCGCATCGCGCCCGGCGGCGACGGTCTCGAAGAAATCCGCCGTCACCTGCTCCATCACGAAGATCGACGCCTCGTAGCGCGACAGGCCAAAGTCGCGCATCAGCCGCGCCCGCTTCGCATCTGGCAGCTCCGGCAGCGTCGCCTTCAGCGACTCCACCCACTCCTCCTCCAGCACCAGCGGCAGCAGGTCCGGCTCGGGGAAATAGCGGTAGTCGTGCGCGTCCTCCTTGCTCCGCATCGAGCGGGTCACGCCGCGCGCCGGCTCGAACAGCCGCGTCTCCTGATCCACCGTCCCGCCCGCTTCCCAGATCTCGATCTGCCGCTTCGCCTCCGCCTCGATCGCCTGCATCACGAAGCGGATCGAGTTGACGTTCTTGATCTCGCAGCGGGTGCGGAACGGCTCGCCATGCTTGCGCACCGACACGTTGACGTCCGCCCGCATCGAGCCCTCGTCCATGTTGCCGTCGCAGGTGCCGAGATAGCGCAGGATGGTGCGCAGCTTGCGCAGATAGGCGCCGGCCTCTTCCGGCGAGCGCATGTCCGGCTCGCTGACGATCTCCATCAGCGCGACACCCGAGCGGTTGAGGTCGATCAGCGACTTGCTCGGATGCTGGTCATGCATCGACTTGCCGGCATCCTGCTCCAGATGCAGCCGCGTGATCCCGATCGTCCGCGTCTCGCCCGATTCCAGCTCGATCTCGATCGCCCCGGCGCCGACGATCGGATGCTCGTACTGGCTGATCTGATAGCCCTGCGGCAGGTCGGCGTAGAAATAGTTCTTCCGGTCGAACCGCGAGACGAGGTTGATATGCGCGGCCAGCCCCAGCCCGGTGCGCACCGCCTGCGCCACGCATTCGCGGTTGATCACCGGCAGCATCCCCGGAAACCCGGCATCGACGAAGCTCACCTGGCTGTTCGGTTCGGCGCCGAAGGCCGTCGCCGCCCCGCTGAACAGCTTCGAGCGCGAGATCACCTGGGCATGGACCTCAAGCCCGATCACCAGCTCCCACGCGCCGGTCGTCCCCTCGATCACGTAGCTCATGCCGCGCCTCCCGCCATCACGCCCGGCCGGTGCGCGAACCCCGCCGCCCGCTCCAGCACGGACGAGACGGCGAACACCGTCTCCTCGTCGAAATGCCGCCCGATCACCTGCAAGCCGAGCGGCAGCCCGGCCGCATCCAGCCCCGCCGGCACGCTCATCCCCGGCACGCCGGCGAGCGAGGCCGGCACCGTGAACACGTCGTTGAGATACATCGTCACCGGATCGTCCATCTTCTCGCCCAGCGCGAACGCCGCCGAGGGTGCGGTCGGCGTCAGCAGCGCGTCCACCTTCCCGAACGCCTCCTGGAAATCCCGCAGGATCAGCGCCCGCACCTTCTGCGCCTTGAGGTAATACGCGTCGTAATACCCGGCCGAGAGCACGTAGGTCCCGATCATGATCCGCCGCTTCACCTCCTCGCCGAACCCCGCCGCCCGCGTGCGCTCATACAGGTCGATCAGGTCCTTGCCCTCGACCCGCGCGCCAAACCGCACCCCGTCATACCGCGCGAGGTTCGACGACGCCTCGGCGGGTGCGACGATGTAATACACCGGCAGCCCGTATTTCGTGTGCGGCAGCGAAACGTCGACGATCTCCGCCCCCTCGCGCCGCAGCCAGTCGATCCCGTCCTGCCACAGCTTCTCGATCTCCCGCGGCATGCCCGCCACGCGATACTCCGCCGGAATCCCGATCCGGAGCCCCTTCACCCCGCGCCCGCACGCCGCCCGGAAATCCGGCACCGCCCGCTCCGCCGAGGTCGAATCCCTCGGATCGAACCCGCTCATCTCGCGCAGCAGAATGGCGCAATCCTCCACCGTCCGCGCCATCGGCCCCGCCTGGTCCAGCGACGAGGCAAACGCGATGATCCCGAACCGCGAGCACCGCCCATAGGTCGGCTTGATCCCGGCGATCCCGCTGAACGCCGCCGGCTGGCGGATCGACCCGCCGGTATCCGTCCCCGTCGCCCCCATCGCCATCCGTGCCGCCACCGCCGCCGCCGACCCGCCGGACGATCCGCCCGGCACGAGCTTCGCGCCATCCGCCCGCTGCCACGGATTCTCCACCGGCCCGTAGCCCGACGTGATGTTCGACGATCCCATCGCGAACTCGTCGAGATTGGCCTTGCCCAGCATCACCGCCCCGGCCGCCTTCAGCTTGCCCGACACCGTGCTCTCATACGGCGGCACGAACGGCTCCAGGATCCTCGATCC
>JAJZFF010000466.1 GCA_021805485.1 Pseudomonadota bacterium | reverse complement strand
GACGCGGCGCGGCGATGAACGCTGTGCAACCGGCAAGCCCCCATTCCGGCCGCGTCTCGGCCCAGTCGCGGCTCCGCTTCGGGATGGCGCTCTCCTTCCCGGCCCGTGGCAGCCGCAGCGCGCGCTCGGTCCGGGCGATTTTACCGGCCAGCGCCAGCCAATCCTTGGCCGCCGTGATATCCGCCTGGTGGGTGGCTGAGGGGTGATCTTCGGCATAGACGGTCATCTGATCCGTCGTCGTGTCGTGCAGCCCGGCCAGGAACAGGGTGTCGGCGGGGATGGCGATCCCGTTCAGCGCGAGCCCCGCCCTCACCTCCGGATCGTTCAGAAGCGCCGCCAGGAGGCGCGCGTTGACCTCACCCGAATAGCCGCCACAGGCGCCGCAATGGAGCGCGCTGGCGTGAGGATTGTTGACGACATTGGCGCCATGCCCTGCCAGCAGGACCAGCCGCGCGAATCCACCGGTCAATGACATCGCACGCAGAACGGTCTCGGCGGCCCGGGTTCGGGTCCGGAGATCGAGCGCCGGGTCGAGGCGCGGCGCGGGCTCGTTCGGCGCGGGCGTCCCGTGCCGTCCCAGCGCATCGCTCACGAGCCGGCCGGCATAGATCGGGCCGGTCGCCTCGACGAAGGCGAAGGAGGACACGGCCGCAAGCTTGAACCGGCCCCACGCACGCTGCGCCCGCGCTTTGAACCGCGCCGAGCGGTCCGCCGTCGGGTCTCCGGGTCGGCCCGAGCAGGACTTCACTGTCGGGTTCAACAGGACGGGCAAGCGGCGTTCCTCGATATCGGAGGCGAACCGCCGGTGGGACGTGGCGACACCGAAGAAGCCGGCGAAACCGAGCGTCTGGATCTGCGGGCTCACGCTCTCCAGGGCGCGTCGAAACACCTCCGAACGCACGTCGATGCAAAATGTGGCTTGGAGGGCGGGACGATCGCCGAGGGGCTGCGGGGCCGGTCGCGCCAGCGTCGTCGCCAATGCCCGCTGGGCCGCGCGTTCGGCCGCCTCCTGTAGGATTGCGTCGGCCACGAGGTCCGGCGTCGGCTCGACCGGCGCCGCATGCTGCGCGCGCACCCGCGCCCACCCGTCGGCGATCCGCGCGCCGTAGCGTTTGAACAGAGCCTCCTCCCAGAGCAGGCGGATCGCGAGGAGGCCCCTGATCGTCTCATCCGTTCCGCCGGCCAGCTCGGCTTGCCAGAGTTCGTAGCGGGCGTATTGCGCCCAGCCACCCAGCGTCATGAGCAACTGGTGGAAATAGGTCTCCATGGCGTCCTCGCTGAGGCCGAGACGGCCCGCGACCCGGGCGATGACCGCAACGGCGCTCTCCGGCGCCTCCGAAACGTGCAAGGCGAACCCAGCCAGACCGGCGATTTCCGGGGTCAGGTCGTGCGTCGCGACGGCCCGCCAGGCGGCGTAGGCACTCTTGCCCCGCGGCGCCGCCCAGAGTGCCTGGCCCTGGTCGAAATACCCCGCCGCCCAGGCGCCAACCCGGTCGGCGATCAGGCCTGGCCAATCGACGCCGGAGGCCTCGGCGGCGAGGTCTGCGATGGTGGGGAGCGCACGCGGCCGCGAGGGGTCCCGCGCCGCGGCGGCCTTCAAGGCGGCCAGGTCCGCCGGCCTGAGTTGAACCGGCGCGCGTGCCCAGGCGTTCAGGAGATCCTGGTCCGACAACGAGCCGGTCGCGAGCCTCTCCCGAAACCAGTGCCGCGGCATCGTCACGGCGATCCCGGCGACCCGCGCCAGGCGCGCGCCGGCTTGTGCGAGAGTCTCGCCCGCCTGACCCAGGAACGGATTGACGGCGACGCTGGATGCCAGAGGCCAGAGCGGCGGGATGGCGCGTGCCGCGCGGTCCGCTTTGGTCTCGAGGGCTTGGAGATCGGCCGGCGCCGCGGAAAACGAAGGGGACATTCTTCGGAACTCCGGAAAGATCAGGGCGCGGCGCCGATCGACCATCCGCCGATCAGCCGGTCAAAGGCTGCGTTGGCGTAGAAGCCATTCGACAGATGCACCCGCAGGCCAGCCGCGGCAGGGTGGTAGGCCCAGAGTGGGAACATGGCCTGCACGATCGCGACGAGGCCGAAGCTGATGACCGCGAGCACGATCAAGGCCCATTCAAGCGGCCCCGGCGCGGGCGTGGTCGGCAGGACGCCAGCGGTGATCGATGTCGCTGCCGTCTGCAGCGCGAAATAGCCGGCCGTGGTCGCCAAGGCGTAGAGGGCGGTCCGCCGGCCGAGCGGTCTGGGCGCCGCTTCGGCGAACCCTTGCGCCAGCATGTAGGCCACACCGAAGATCAGAATGGCGCCGAGCGCGATCGCCTGTGGCGACTTGTGCGCGAGGCCGAAGCAGAGGCCAACGACCCCGTAGATGGCAAGCGCCGCTGCAAATGCGCGGGCCACGGCGCCGGCCCGCGGAATGGCGACCGGGCCCGGCCTGCGGATCGCGGCGACCCGTTCGACGGCGCCGCCAGAAGCCAGGAAGGAATGAGCCTTGTAGAGCGAGTGCGCAACGATATGGAGCAGCGCCAGGGGAAACAGCGCAAGCCCGCACTCGAGGATCATGAATCCCATCTGGGCGACGGTGGACCAGGCGAGCGCGTTTTTCACCGCTGGCTGTGTCAGCATGACCAGACTGCCGAACAGTGCCGTGAGGCCGCCGATCATGACCAGCGCGGCGAGCACGCCCGGGGCCAGCAGCATGACGTCGGCGAAGCGGATCAGCAGAAAGCCGCCGGCATTGATGACCCCTGCGTGGAGGAGAGCCGAGACCGGGGTCGGCGTCTCCATAACCTCGGTGAGCCAGCCATGGGTCGGAAACTGGGCCGACTTGAGCAGCGCCGCGAGCGCCAGAAGCCCGGCCGCTCCAGCCGCCAAGGTGCCGCCACCGCCGGTGCGCGCGGCGCCCAGGATCACTCCGATGTCTGCGGTTCCGTAGGCCGCCACCAGGAGACCGGCGGCGGCGATCAGGGCGGCGTCCCCGATACGCGCGGTGATGAATTTCTTGCGCGCCGCACGCTGCGCCGCGATACGATCAGGGTAGAACAACAGCAGCCGATGCAGGAACAGGCTGGTGGCGATCCAGGCGAGGACAATCTGGACGAGGTTTCCCGCGGCGACGAGCAGCAACACTGAGGTGAGCGTCAGGCACAGCCACCCGGTGAAGGCCCCCTGACGGGGCTCGCCATCCAGATAGACCCCGGAATACCGAAGCACGACCCAGCCAACGAACGTAACCAGCAACAGCATCACAGCGCTGACGGTGTCCAACCGAACCGACAGGCCCACACCGTGGATCCCGATCAGCGGGCTGACGGCGGGTTCGGCGAACACCAGTCCGGCAGACGAGACGATCGCCGAGATACAAGCCAGTAGCGCGGCGGCCTCGGCGATTTTGGGCAGACGCGCGGGTCGGCACCCCTTGTTCAGGAAGCTGCCGGCCGCGCTCGCCGCCCCGCCGGCGGCCAGCGCGGCGGGCGCCAGCAAAGGCAAGAAATCGATTGGCACCGGATGCTCCCCTTCGACCCACGACCGCGTTCGGGGCGATTTCGTACCGGAGCCGATGACGCATGAGAAATTCATTGTTTCGGTGATATCGTTCGTTTTAAACGAACGGTATGAGAGACCTGAACTACAACCACCTCCGCTATTTCTGGACGGTCGCCCGCGTGGGAAGCCTCACGCGGGCCGCCGAGCGCATGAACCTGTCGCAGTCCGCGCTGTCGGTGCAGATCCAGAAGCTGGAGCATCAGATCGGCCATCCGCTCTTCTCACGCGTGGGCAGGAAACTCGTGCTCACCGAGGCGGGCCAGATCGCGCTCGACTATGCCGATACCGTGTTCGAAGCCGGCAAGGAGCTGATGAGCACCCTGCGCGGACAGCCATTGGCCAGCCGGCAGATTCTCCGGGTGGGAGCGCTGACGACACTGTCGCGCAATTTCCAGCTCGAATTCCTGCGCCCATTGGTCGGGCGGCCGGACGTGGAGCTCGTGGTTCGATCGGGCAACATCCGCGACCTGTTGGCGCAGCTGGAAGCCCACGCGGTTGACGTGGTACTGGCGAACAGCGCAGCACCTCGGGACGCCCGCTCATCGCTGCGCAATCACCTGCTCAACGAGCAGCCGGTGAGCCTGGTCGGCCGCCCCAGGCCGCAAAGAAGAAAATTCCGCTTCCCGGAGGACCTGCGCACCGACCCTGTGCTTCTGCCCAGCCTCGACAGTGATATCCGGGTGGCGTTCGACCGGGTGCTGGAGCTTGCCGGCGTGAGGCCGATCGTTCTCGCCGAGGTCGACGACATGGCGATGCTTCGGCTTCTCGCCCGCGAGCGCGAGGGCGTCACCCTCGTACCACCCATCGTCGTGCGCGACGAACTCAGGAACGGGACCCTCATCGAGCACTGCCGCATTCCGGAGGTCACCGAACGCTTCTACGCGATCGTACAGAAGCGCCGGTTCCCAAACCGGCTCCTCGGCGAACTGCTCAACACCGGGAGCGTGGCTCCCTGAGGCTAGAGTGATGATTCAGCGATTCCCGTAGGAATTTCCAAATCTGAATCACACCAGATTCGATATGTTCGTGGCCCGATTACCCCGAAATTGGCACGCGAATTTCGCGGGCGCGACACTGGAGCGGGATGACATCGCGTTCGCTCAGCCAGCCCACTCTAGCTCTCTGTTCGATCGCGTGTTTCAGACCTGCGGCGAGTCCACCTACGGTTATCACGCGCTGGAGCAGTCTCCGACATGATCAGTCCATCACGGCGGACCGTGCCTTAGAGTAGCTTCAACCCGGTGCAGTGATCAGATCGGGCGGTCGTGATCCAAAAGCAGACGAGCGCGTGACCGAAGCCGCGCGACGCACGCGTCGTCATCATCCAAGGCGACACTCCGCGATCATCCGCGCGATCGGCATGCCGGAACCCAGCACCGTCAA
>JAJZFF010000237.1 GCA_021805485.1 Pseudomonadota bacterium | reverse complement strand
CGATCACGGCACGACGACGCTGCTGATCACCGTCACGCTCAAGACACTCGGGAACATCGGATTCAGCGCCCTATGAAATCGTTCGTCTCTTACGCGGCCCTGATCGGCCTTGCCGCGGGCCTGCTCGCACCCGGCGCGCCGGCGCGCGCGCAGACGGCCAGCATCGCCGCCGTGGTGAACGGCACGGTGATCACCAATGCCGATGTCGCGGCGCGCACCCGGCTGTTCGCGCTCTCCGCCGGGCTGCCGACCACATCGGCGACGCTGCAGCGGCTGAAACCGCAGATCACCCGCGAGCTGATCGACCAGTCGCTGCAGCTGCAGGCGATCGAGCGGAACAAGGTGGTGGTGCCGGAGGCGAAGATCGCCGCCGCGCTGAAGCGGGTGAACGAGGCCAATCACCTGCCGCCCGGCTCGCTGCAGAAGAAGCTCGCCGCCGCCGGCATTCCGCTCTCGACGCTGGTGAGCCAGTTCCGCACCCAGATCGGCTGGACCGACGTGCTGCGCAAGAAGCTCGGCCCCGACCTGCGCCCGACCGCGGCCGACATCGCCGCCGAGGAGGCGGCGATGAAGAAGGAGATCGGCAAGACGCAGTACCACATCGCCGAAATCTTCATCCCCGTCGAAAATCCGGCGGATGTGGCGAATGCCCGGCGTTTCGCGGATGTGGTGATCAGGCAGCTGCGCGCGGGCGCGCCCTTCCCGGTGGTGGCGGCCCAGTTCAGCCAGAGCCAGAGCGCGCTGACTGGCGGCGACCGCGGATGGGTGCAGCCCGACCTGCTCGACCCCGCGGTGCGCCGCATCGTCGAGAAGATGCCGGTCGGGGCGATCAGCGACCCGGTGCGGGTGGCGGGCGGTTTCGAGATCGTCAACCAGCTCGGCATCCGCCAGTTCGGCGTCGGGCAGCGGACGACGCTGTCGATCCGCCAGGTGTTCCTGCCCTTCACGAAGCCCTTCGCCGGCGGCCAGCCGGATGCGCAGCAGCTTGGCGTGCTGCAGCATGCCAACGCGCTGCGCGGCACGCTGCATTCCTGCGCCGAGGTGGAGGCCGCGAACGCGGCGGCGGGCAGCGTGCAGAAGTCCAATCCGGGGCCGGTCGACCTGACCACCGTGCGGCCGGCGGCGTTCCGCAAGCTGCTGTCCTCGCTGCCGCTCGGCCAGCCGAGCGAGCCGCTGGTGTCGAGCAGCGGCATCGCCATCGTCATGGTCTGCAAGCGGGAGACCAGCAAGATCGGCCTGCCGGGGAAGAAGGCGATCGAGGAGATGCTGATCAACCGCCGGGTGTCGCTGGAGGCGCAGCGGCTGATGGACACGCTGCACCGCGACGCCGAGATCCGGATTTTCGCCACCCCGTGACACAGGGAGCGCCGCCGCTGCGCGAGGTGATCGCGCGGCACGGGCTGTCGGCGAAGCGCGCGCTGGGGCAGCATTTCCTGCTCGACCCCGACCTGCTCGCGCGGATCGCGCGGCTGGCCGGGCCGCTGGCGGGTGTCAACGTTATTGAGGTGGGGCCGGGGCCGGGCGGGCTGACGCGCGCGCTGCTGGCGAGCGACGCGGCGGGGGTGACCGCCATCGAACTCGATCCGCGTGCGGTCGGCGCGGTTGCGGAACTCGCGGCGGCGGACCCGGGGCGGCTGCGGGTGGTGGAGGGCGATGCGCTCGATCTCGACCTTGCGGCGCTGGTGCCGGCGCCGCGCGCGATCGTCGCCAACCTGCCCTACAATGCCGGCACCGCGATGCTGCTGCGCTGGCTGCACCAAGCGGCGTGCTTCCGCTCGATGACGCTGATGTTCCAGCGTGAGGTGGCGGAGCGGATCGTCGCGGCCCCTGGCAGCCCGGCCTATGGACGGCTGGCGGTGCTCGCGGCGCTCACCGTGCGCGGCGCGATCGTGCTGACGCTGCCGCCCGGCGCGTTTTCACCACCGCCCAAGGTGGACTCGGCCGTGGTCAGGCTGGTGCCGCACGAGGACCAGCTCCAGCCGGCGCTGCTCGCGAAGGTGGGGCGGGTGACGGCGGCGGCGTTCGGGCAGCGGCGGAAGATGCTGCGGGGGTCGCTGAAGGCGCTGGGCGGCGCGACGCTGGCCGAAGCGGCGGGGATCGACCCGTCGCGCCGGGCGGAGACGCTCACGCCCGCGGAATTTCTCTCGCTCGCCCGGCTGCTGCCGGACTGACGCCGGGACGGCTCAGCGCAGGGTGCGGTTCGGCGCGGTCAGGCGGATCTTGTGGACCACCGGCGCCTCGGCCACCTCGGTCCCGCCATTGCTGGCGTAGACGACATTGGACGGCGCCTGGTTGTAGATGAAGCCGTAGGTCGGATAGACCGTGCCGAACGAGCCGTTGCCGAGCGCGACCTTGACCTCGGACCAGTTGTTGTTCGGCGATACGTCGATGACCGGGACGTTGCGGCTCACGGTATCGGGGATCCAGTTGGCCTGGTCGACCAGGATTTCGCGGCTGTTGATCACCTTGGCAACGACGGCGACATGGCCGAGCGGCATGCGGCCGGTCGGGCGGAAGTTGAGCACGGCGCCATCCTCGGGGCGGTAGCCGCGGGCGTAGCGGCCGGCCGCCTCGGCCCACCAGAGGAAGGCATCGCCCTTGATGTCGATATGCGAGATTTCGCGCGCATAGGGCACGCACCAGAGATAGCTGGTGCGGCGGACGAGATGGCGCGGATAGCGATAACGCCGGACGGCCGGGCGGCGCTCGACGACGTGGCGGACGACGACGTGATGTTCCACGCGCGGATGCTCGACGTGACGGTAGACCACATGGCGCACCGGGGCGCGGTGCTCGACGATGTGGCGCGCGACGACGTGATGATCGACGACATGGCGGACGGGGGCGCGGTGGACCGGCTCATGCCGGTAGACGACATGGTGGATGGGGGCGTGGCGCACCGGTTCGTGGTGGTAGACGACGTGGCGCACGGGCGATTTCACCCGGTGGACGACGCGCGCGGGAGCGGTATGTTCCGTCTTTGCATGGCCGACATGCGCGAGAAGGAAGGCAACGAAAACGCCGCCGCAAATCCGTGATGTTTCCTTCAATCGCGTAACGCCTGCCCACATGCCCCGTTCGCCTTCTTGTTCCGCGCGCCCCTTCCGGACACAAAAAAACCACAATCCAATCAAGCCAATGCCGGATTTTGCTCAGTCAGCGCAGTAACCGGACCGAGCTTTTTGCCGACTCGGGTCTTTGTTTCAAGCCACGAATGGCTTGCATTCCTGTTACGGGGGGACTGCGGTGAACGCAACCCTCGGACTGGGCAAAAATGTCACGCGCGAGGAAAATTTAATGTTTCGCGGCGACATGGGGCGGACGTTACGACGAACTTCCTAACGCCGGATGAAGATCGAGATTTCATCCGGCGCGAATGGCGGAAAATGTTTACGCGGCCGGGGTCAGCGGCAGGCGACGACCATGATCTCGACCAGGTAGCGCGGATCGGCGAGCTTCGCCTCGACGCAGGCGCGGACCGGCGCGCCGCCTTCCGGCAGCCAGGCCGACCAGACGGCGTTCATCGCGCCGCGGTCGTCGATCGATTTCAGCCAGATCTGCGCCTGCAGAAGGCGCGTGTTGTCGGTCCCATGCTGTTCGAGCAGCGCGTCGATCTGGGCGAGAACATCACGGGTCTGGGCGGTGATGTCGCCGGCCGGGTCCGCCGCGACCACGCCCTGGGTGTAGACGAAGCCATGATATTCGACGGCTTTCGAGAGGATTTCGTTCGCTTCGGTGCGGATGATGCGGCTCATGAGGGTCTCCGGGACGGAATGGCGGCAGCCGGCGGCGGCCGTGCGCTGTTCTATCTGCGCGGCCGCGTGGGGCGCAAGCCACGGCGATGACGCTGGACAAGCCGGCGGGTGGATCGGTAGTATTCAACCTTGGCGAGTATCTGAGATGGAGTTTTTCTCCTTTTGCTTGAAAAACTATTCCGCGCGATGCGCCGGCACGGCGGCGAGCCATTCCCGGAAGCGGCCCCGCTTCCGGGGCGGCGCGGGATGGCGGAGCGCGGCGGGTTCGACCACGCGCCGGCGGCCGATGCGCCCTTCTCCAGCACCGGGCCGCAGGGCCATCGCGGCCGGATGCGCGAGAAGCTGCTCGGCCGCGGCGCCGAGGCGCTGGCCGATTACGAGCTGCTGGAAATGCTGCTCTTCCTCGCCTTCAAGAAGGGCGACACCAAGCCGCTCGCCAAGGCGCTGATCAACCGGTTCGGCTCCTATGCCGCCGTGCTCGCCGCCGAGCCGGACGCGCTGTTCGCGACACCGGGGCTCGGGCAGCACAGCGTGGCGGCGATCAAGCTGGTGCAGGCCTCGGCCATCCGCCTCGCCCGCGCGGAGCTGGCGGACGCGCCGGTGCTGAACAACTGGGAGCGGCTGATCGATTACCTCACCATCGCGATGGCGCGCGAGCCGGTGGAGCAGTTCCGCGTGATCTATCTCGACAACCGCAACCGGCTGCTCGCCGACGAGGTGGCCTCGCGCGGGACGGTGAACCATACCCAGGTCTATGTGCGCGAGGTGGTGCGGCGGGCGATCGAGACACGGGCGACGGCGCTCATCCTCGTTCACAACCACCCGAGCGGCGACCCCTCCCCCTCGCGCGACGACGTCGAGATGACGCGGGAGGTGCAGCGCGCCGTCGCCCTGCTCGACATCACGCTGCATGACCATGTCATCATCGGCAAGGCGGGGTGGCTGAGCTTCCGCCGCGAGGGATTCCTCTCCGGGGCGGCGGCGTGAGCATCACCCGCATCCAGAGCTTCGCCTTCGCCGGGATCGAGGCGCAGCCGGTCGAGGTGCAGGTGCAGATCGCCGCCGGGCTGCCGGTGTTTCTCGTCGTCGGGCTGGCCGACAAGGCGGTGGCGGAATCGCGGGAGCGGGTGCGCGCGGCGCTGACCGCGATGGGACTCGCGCTGCCGGCGAAGCGCATCC
>JAJZFF010000177.1 GCA_021805485.1 Pseudomonadota bacterium | reverse complement strand
CAGATCGCCGTGGTGAGATCGACGAGCCGCATCTCGTCGATCTCGGCGGGGTCGATCGCGCCGAAGCCCGCGCGGTAGCGCGCCTTCGCCCGGTCGAACAGCGCCACCTGCGCGGTGGCGAGCAGGGCGCCGATCGCCGGGAAGTAATAGGCCGGGCCGCTGCGGGCGAGGCCGGCGCGCTCGGCGATGGCGGCCCAGCTCACCGCCCCCGCGCCGGACTCGACGAGAATGTCGATCGTCGCCTGCACGATCCGCGCCCGGGTCTCGCGCTGGCGCGCAGTGGCCGGTCCGGCCGCGTCGTCCGGCGCGGGGGCGGGCGGGCCGAGTTGCGCGGGGTCGAGCCGGCCCTCGATGAGGTCGCGCGCCGCCTCCTGGTCGAGGCCGAGCGGGTGGAGCAGGAAGGTGAGGCCGATGGCGCGGTCGATCGTGGCGCGGGCGGCGCGGCGGTCGAGCCCGAAGCCGAGATTCTCGCCGATGGCGTGCCAGATGTCGTCGAGCCGGGCGTACCAGTCCTGCGCGAGGCGTCGCCCCTCGGCGCCGCGCCCGCCATGCAGGATGAGTTCGCACCAGGCGAGCGAGCGCGTCCGCTCGCGGCCGAGCGCGTTGAGGACGACGCGGGTGACGAGATCGTCGATCCGCGCAAGCCCGGTCGCCTCGCCGGCGCTGACACGGCGTTCGAGCCGGGCGAAGGCATCGAGATAGCCGCTCATCAGATGGCGGGAGGCGCTGGCGATGAGGTCGGTTTTGGAATCGAAATGATATGTCGTCGCCGCGAGACTCACGCCGGCCGCGGCGGCCACCGCCCGATGGGTCAGGCCGGCGACGCCACCTTCGGCAAGAACGCTGACGGCACCTTCGTGAATCCGGTGCCGCGTGCGCAGGCTGCGGTCCTGCACCATGCGCCGCCGCCGCGCGCGCTAGAGGGCGAACAGGGCGGCGGGGGCGTCGAGGCTGGTGGTCTCGAGCGTCGCGCAGAGGGCGAGGCGGGCGATCCCAAGCGGCAGTTCATGCGCCATGAAATAACGGCACGTCAGTATCTTGCCCTCGTGAAAGAGCCTGTCCGGCGCTGGGGGATTGCCTTCCAGCGCGGTGGCCGCGACCAGCGCCTGCCACAGCCAGAGCCAGCCGATGACGACATGGCCGAACGCATCGAGAAACACCGTGGCATTGGCGAGGCGGCGCGGCAGGTCGGCGCAGGCGAGCAGGGCATCGGCGGTGACGCCGAGCTGGTCGAGTGCCGCCACGAGGCGGGCGGCCTCGTTCGCGAGGGCCGGCTGCCGGGCGGCGGTGGCGGCGGTCTCGCGCATCTGTGCGGCGAAGCGGCGCAGCGCATCGCCCTTGTCGCCGCCGAGCTTGCGGCCCACGAGGTCGATGCCCTGGATGCCGAACGTGCCTTCGTGAATGTGGTTCAGCCGGTTGTCGCGATAGAGCCGCTCCAGCGGATAGTCCCGCGTGTAGCCATAGCCGCCGAGAATCTGCATCGCCCATTTGTTGGCCTCGAGGCAATGCTCCGAGGGCCATGATTTCACCACCGGCGTGAGCAGCCCGAGCAGGGCGCCGAGCCAGGCTTTCTCATCCGCGTCCGTGGCGATTTCCTGGCGGTCGACGAGTTGCGCGGCATAGAGGCAGAGCGCCTGCGCGCCCTCCACCGCCGCCTTCTGGGCCAGCAGCATGCGGCGGATATCGGCGTGCTCGACGATCGGCACCGGCGGGGCGGACGGGTCCTTCTGCCCGGCCCTGCGGCCTTGCGTGCGGGTGCGGGCGTAGTCCGCCGAATGGCGATAGCCGGCGAGGGCGGACATGGTCGCGGCATGGCCGACGCCGATGCGCGCCTCGTTCATCATCTGGAACATGTATTCGAGGCCGCGATGCGGCGCGCCGATCAGATGGCCGATCGTCTCGCCGCTCTCGCCGAAATTGAGCAGGCAGTTGGTGGTGCCGCGCTGGCCCATCTTGTGGTTCAGCCCGGCGAGGGCGATGTTGTTGCTCTCGCCGACGGCGCCACTTTCATCGACGCGGCGCTTGGGCACGAGAAACAGCGAGATGCCGCGGGTGCCGGCCGGCGCGCCGGCGATGCGCGCCAGCACCATGTGGACGATGTTCTCCGATATTTCCTGATCCCCGCCCGAAATCCACATCTTGCTGCCGCGGAGCGAAAACGTGCCATCGGCGCGCGGGGTGGCGGTGGTGGTGATGTCGGCGAGGGACGATCCGGCCTGGGGTTCGGAAAGGCACATCGTGCCGAACCAGCGCCCCTCCAGCATCGGCGGCAGGAAGCGGCGGCGCAGCGGCTCGGCGCCGAAGGCGGCGAGCAGGTTGGCGGCGCCGACGGTGAGGAAGGCGTAATTGGCGACGGCGGTGTTCGCACAGGTGAAGATGCCGCTCGCCGCCGTGTGCAGCACCCGCGGCGCCTGCAGCCCGCCATGCTCCTGCGCGAAGGGCAGGGCGAAGAATCCCGCCTCGGCGCAGGCGCGCAGGGCGTGGCCGGTGCCCTCCGGCATCTCCACCCGTCCGCCGACGAAGCGCGGCTCGTTGGCGTCCACCTCGGCGGCGATGGGCAGGAAATGGTCCTCGGCGATCTGCTGCGCGGTGTCGAGCATCTGGGTGCAGGCGTCGCGGTCGAAGGCGGCGAAATGCGGATGGCGGAGCAGCTCCTCCATGCCGAGCAGGTCGAAGAGGATGAAGTCGAGGTCGCGGCGGTCGACGATCATGGACATGGCGGTGGCTCCCGGATGCGGGGCGCAGGATACCGGGGCGGGGCGGCGCTGTCGATCCGGAATTGAACGGTTGTACGGTTTTCGGGCGGCGCGGCGGGGCGGCGGGCGGCGCTGTCTTGCCGCCGTCACAAATCATGGCGGGTTTGTCCTCCGATGCCCTTGCCGCGGGCGCGAACTCGGTCTAATAGGGCGCTCACGCACGGTGGGGCCATAGCTCAGTTGGGAGAGCGCCTGAATGGCATTCAGGAGGTCGTCGGTTCGATTCCGATTGGCTCCACCAGCGTTTTCCAGGACATGACCGACGTTTCGCGGATGCCGTGGCGGCATGGCCGGTCGCGCGGTTGCGTGCGGCCCTGATCGGCCGGCATCCGTGCAAGTCGCACCGGGGCCCTGGCCGACCCGATCGGGTCAGCTGCTCAATTCGCCTGGCACGGGAGCGAGGAAGGGCGGGCTGCGGCGGCTGAGGCGCACCGCCAGCCGGTCGACATGGCGCTCGAACAGGACCGCGACCGGCAGGGTGGCCGCGAGGCCGGCGATGAGCGCGGCCAGGCAGCCCGGCACGGCGCCGGACCGTGGCGCGATCAGGTTGAACACGCCGCACCCGATGGTCGCCATGACCGGGAAATGCACCAGGTAAAGGCTGAACGAGATGCGGCCGAGGAACTGCGGCAGGCGGCGTTCCAGCAGGTGCTGCGCGCGCGGCAGGTGCAGCACGCCGAGGAAGATCAGGATCGCGCCGACCTGGTTGGAGAAGTGAAACGGATCCGGCGGGTGCTGGTGGCGCAGCAGGCTGTGCAGCAGCAGGATGGGCGCCGGCGGGATCAGGCGGCAGAGCAGGATGCCGGCGGCCAAGGCGAGGATCGCGAGGCCCTGGCGCAGACGCCCGGGTGACGGCCGGCGCAGGCCGGCAAGCGCGTAGCCGAGGGCGAAGAGGAACCACTGGCTCGCCCCGAGCCAGAGGGCGAGGGCGGCGATGACGTAGGGCAGCAGCGCGCGCCGGCGCCGCTCGACATAGCTGAGGCCGAGGCAGAGCACCGATCCGGACAGTTCGACATTGAGTGTCCAGGTCGGCGGATCGAAGGCGTGCAGGAGATCCGGCATGGGGATGAGGTGGCGGAGGAACGGAAAGCCGTTCGCCCCGGCATAGCCGGTGAGGACGCTGTTCAGGATGGCGTCGCGAAGGACGGGACCGGGGGCGGGCGGGGTCGCGAGCAGGATGCCCAGCCAGTGCGTCGAGCCCGAGAGGGCGGCGGTATGGAGATGCGCCTGGTCGTCCAGCGACAGCAACGCGCCGGCGAACAGCACGGCCGCGGAAGCGGGCAGGCCGAGGCGCACAAGGCGGCGCCAGAGGCCGGAGGCGAAACCGTCGATCCGGGCGAAGGCCCGCCGCAGCACGTAACCGCTGAGCAGGAAGAAGATATACACGGCGCTGTAGCCGTTGATCAGGAACACGGCGGGAGAGCGGGCGATGGCGGCCTGCCAGCCATGGGAGGCCAGGAGGTCGGCGGGACCCAGGCCGGCCATCGCAAGGACCGGCAGAAACGCGCTCACGTAGTGCAGAAAGACGACCTGGAGGGCGGCAAGGCCGCGCAGACCGTCAAGGAAAGCCACCCGTTCGGATTTCAGTGTCCGCTCCATCGAATTTATCAATGAATCGGAGATTCCATTATTGAATTTTGTTGTCAATTTGAAAATAAATATATTAGAGAGAGTGCATAAATACTTCAAAACGTATTTATGACTTTAGAATAAAAGTATTTTTTTAAATTATTCTGTAATATTAGAATGGTGCATGGTTCGACCGCGTTGATGCCGGCAGGTTGCGGGAGTCGGATCTGCTCTGGATGTCCGATCCGGTGCGGCAGGATGGAGCGCGATCGCCGGCCGCCGGCATGATCCGTCCCGCACGGCATCCCGTCGCGGCATTGAAACGATAATCAAACGGCATTGGATTCATCGAGGCGCCGCCGGCATTTTTCAGGAGCCGCACGCGGCGCCACGGATCGGCGGTTGCGGGAGACGGCGGGGACGATCCGCTTCGCGGATCCGACAAGGAGGACACCATGAAGACACTCATTCTGCTCGGCGCCCTTGCTCTGGCCGGGACGGGCACGGCATTCGCGCAACAGGGCAACGCGGGCACGCGCCTGACGCCGCAGCAGGCGACGACGATGAAGGCGGACCTGACCCAGGCGCAGGCGCTGGTCGCCAAGATCAACCGGA
>JAJZFF010000164.1 GCA_021805485.1 Pseudomonadota bacterium | reverse complement strand
GGCTCCGCCCCTCGACAAACACAAATTGCCGAACCGCCGCATAAACCTCCACCGAATACATCCCCCGTCGCCTCTCCCTCCATTCCGAAAGAGGCAACTCTACAAGTGGCCGGTTTTTGCCCCGCCACGCAGCAGCATTATGCCGCCGCTACATGGCCTACTTTTCCACCGCCGCGTACACTACTTAGCGATACCCAATTCAGGGTCCGGCAGGAAACGCCATTTCCTGAGCGGCCCGGCCATCACGTTGAGGTAATACATCTCGATGCCATACGGTGCCGCACAGGGATGATGGCCACGCGGGACCAGGACGACATCGCCGTCCGAGACCGCCATCGTCTGGTCGAGCGCGCGATCATCGGTGTAGACCCGCTGGACGCCGAAGCCCGACGCCGGGTTCAGGCGATGGTAGTAGGTTTCCTCGAGATAGGTGATGCGCGGATCATCGTCCTCGTCGTGCCGGTGGCTCGGATAGCTCGACCAGTGGCCGGCCGGCGTGAAGACCTCGGTAACCAGCAACGCATCGCAGTAGTCCTCGGCTTCCATCGCGATATTGTTGATGTGGCGCGTATTGGTGCCCTCGCCGCGGGCGGTCAGGACGATGCCCTCCGGCCCGATCCGCCGCGCCGCGTGCCCGCCCCTGCCCGGCGCCGAACAGACCGCGACGATGCAGTCCGTTTCGGCTACGAGCGCCCATTCCGCGCCGTTCGGCACATAGAGACTGTGCGGCGGGGATTTCTCGAAGACACTCATCCGCTCGCCAAGCACGCCCCAATCCCGCCCGGCAGCGCGGATCGACGCCTTCCCCTCGACCATCACGAGGATCACCTCGTTGCCGCCGGTCGCCTCCGCGGCGAACTCGCCGGCGCGCAGGCGGTAGAGCCCGAAGCCGACATGCCGCCAGCCGGCCGCGGCGGGGGTGATATCGTGCACCTTGCCGTGAGTGCCGAAGGGTTTGCGCAGCAGGTCGGGCATCCGGGAAATCCTGTTCTCGGGACGGTTCGGGTCAGTCGGCGACACGCTGGGCGGCCGCGTTGCGGCTGTAGCGCGCCCGCGCCTGTTCAAGCCGCTCGGGGCCGCCCGCCTGCGGTACGGCAACATCCCACCAGTGGCCGCCGGCGCCTGTGCCGGGAGCGGGATCGGTATCGATCACCAGGACAGTCGGGACGGCGCGGCCACGCGCCGCCGCGATGCCGGCCTCGAGCGCCGCGATATCCGTAACCTTCTCGGCGTGAGCCCCCATCGCGGCGGCATGGGCGACAAAATCGATCTCGGGCTGAACCTCGACATTGCAGTCCTCGTAGAGATTGTTGAAGGCGGCACCGCCGCATTCGGCCTGCAACCGGTTGATGCAGCCATAGCCGCGATTGTCGGTCAGCACGACGGTGAAGGGCACCCGCCGCATCACCGCGGTGGCGAGTTCCGAATTCGCCATCATGTAGGAACCGTCGCCGACGAAGCAGATCACCTCGCGGTCGGGCGCGGCCAGTTTGACGCCCATCGCGCCGGCGACTTCGTAACCCATGCAGGAATAGCCGTATTCCATGTGATAGCCGCCCGGCGACGCCTGCCAGAGCACCTGCAGCGCGCCGGGCATGGTGCCGGCCGCGCACATCACGATGCTCCGCTCGGTTGTCGCGCGCTGCACGGCGCCGATCACCTGCGCGTCGGTTGGCAGCGCGTTGCGATGGACCTCTGCGGGCGGCGCGGTGACGGCGGCGACTTTCGCATGCCAGGCGCGGCGGGCTTCCGCGTCGAAATCGGGCGCGCGGTGTTCCGTCAGCGCCAGCGACAGCGCGTCCAGCGTCGCCCGCGCATCGCCGACGATCCCTGTCGCGCCGTGCTTGTTCGCGTCGTAGCCGGCCAGGTTGATCGAGACGAGGCGCCGCGCCGGATTGGCAAACACCGTCCAGCTTCCCGTGGTGAAATCCTGGAAGCGGGTGCCGACGCCGAGAACCAGGTCGGCCTCGGCGCAGAGCCGGTTGGCGCAGTCCGAGCCGGTCACGCCGGGGGAGCCGAAATTCCGTTCGTCCTGCCAGGACACGGCGCCCTTGCCCGCCTGGGTCTCGACGAGGGGGATGTTGTGCTGGGCGGCAAAAGTGGCGAGGCGTTCCTCCGCGCCCGAGTGGATCACCCCGCCGCCGGCGACGATCACCGGCCGGCGCGCCGCGCGCAGCAGGGCAGCGACATCCGCGACTTCGCGCGGATCGGGTTCGGGGCGACGAATGCGCCAGGTCCGGGGGGCGAAGAAGGTTTCGGGATAGTCGTAGGCCTCGGCTTGCACGTCCTGGCAGAAAGCGAGGCAGACCGGGCCGCAATTCGCCGGATCGGTCATCACGCGCAACGCGCGCGGCAGGGCGGTGAGCAGGTGTTCTGGCCGTGCGATCCGGTCGAAATAGCGGCTGACCGGACGGAAGCAGTCATTGGCGCTGACAGTGCCGTCATCGAAATCCTCGATCTGCTGCAAGACCGGATCGGGGCGGCGGTTGGCGAAGACGTCGCCGGGAATGAAGAGGACGGGCAGGCGGTTGACATGGGCGAGCGCTGCCGCGGTGACCATGTTGGTCGCACCCGGCCCGATCGACGATGTAACAGCCATCGCCCGGCGGCGTGCCTTCGTCTTGGCATAGGCGATGGCGGCATGAGCCATGGTCTGCTCGTTCTGGCCGCGCCAGGTCGGCAGGCGATCACCGATGCCGTGCAGCGCCTCGCCCAGCCCCGCCACGTTGCCATGGCCGAAGATTGCCCAGACGCCCTCGATGAAGCGTTCACCCTCCTCGGTCATCTGCACGGCGAGCCAGCGCACCATGGCCTGCGCCGCCGTCAGCCTGATCGTGTTGCTCATGCCGCCTTCTCCCGTGCCTGGGTCCGCGCATCGTCCCAGATCGCGCAAAGCCGCGCGAAGCGGCGCGCCATCTCGGTCACCGCCGTGCCGTCATCCATCTCGCCCGTGAGCCAGGCGCGCGCCACTCCGGCAAAGATGGTGCGCCCTACAGCGAACCCCTTCACCAGGGAAAAGCCCGCCGCGACCGCGAAGCTCGCCGCGAGATCGGCTTCCGGCGCATCAAGGCCGAGTACCACGATGCCGCGCGTGTGGCGATCATGCGTCTCGATCGCGGTGCAGGCGGCCTCCCAGGCGGCCAGGCTCGCCATCGGTTCGAGCTTCCACCAGTCGGGATAGATCCCGGCGGCGTAGAAGCGGCGGATCAGCGCCGCGGTGGTGCCATCATTCACCGGGCCGACCTTGGAGGGAATGATTTCCAGGAGGAATTCCAGGTCATTGCGGCGCGCGGCCTCGAACAACCGCCGCACCGCCGCGTCCTGGGTTGCCCACATGGCCGCATCGTCGTCTGGGTGGCAGAAGCAGAGAACCTTGACGATGTTTTCCTTCGGCCACTCGGACAGGCCGCCGCAATCACTGCCGAGCGCGGGCTCGAAGGCGAGTGGGCGCGAGCCGGGCCACTCGCAGGGCCGACCGATCCACAGCCCCGAGCCGGAGGCCGCGTGCAGCGCGCGTCGGCCGATCCGTTCATCGCACAGGATGCCGTAGCCGGGCCGGCCGGCCTGCACCGAGAGCGCCGCTTCCAGGCAAAGCCGCTTGAAGGCACCGCCTTTCTGCGCCGTATAACCGTCCATCTCCTCGAACTGGGCGCGATGGTCGAAAGCAAAGATCCGGTAATCCGCGACGCCGTGCGGCCGGGTGGTCGACCAATGAAGCCGTTCAAGTTCGGCGTCATGCCGGAGAGCGGGTTCACGGACACCGCGCCGGAGAAAAAATGTCAGTTCCTCAAGCGAAGGATAAGATGGCGTACAGCCATGGCGCGAAACCGCGAAGGCGCCGCAGGCATTGGCGTATTCCAGAGCCTTCGGCCAGGTTTCGTCATCGAGCCACCCCTTCAGCAGGCCGGCGAAAAAGCCGTCGCCGGCGCCGAGAACATTGAACACCTCGATAGGAAAGCCAGGCCCGGTCTCGCCATCCTCAATCCTGGCCGGGATCGGACCTGCGAAGGCCACCGCCCCTCTCGCACCGCGCTTGCAGATCAGGGTCGCCCCGGTCAGCGCGCGCACCGCCCGTAACGCCGTCAGCGTGTCAGGCGAGCCGCCGGCGATATGGAACTCCTCCTCGGTGCCGACAATCAGGTCGAACAACTCCAGCGTCATCTGCAATTTCGCGGTTACCGCCTCGCTTTCGACATAGCGGCTCTCGCCCGCGCCATGCCCGGCCACCCCCCAGAGATTGGGGCGGTAGTCGATATCGAGGGCGGTTCGCGCGCCATGCGCCCGCGCGAGCCGCAGCGCCTTCAACACCGCAGCCTCGGTACGGGGATGACTGAGATGTGTCCCGGTTGCCAACACCGAGCGCGCCTCGGCGATGAGTCCCTCGTTGATATCGTCCTCGCAGAGGGCCATGTCCGCGCAGTTCTCACGGTAGAAGATCAGCGGAAACTGGTCTTCATCGCGGATGCCCAGCAGCACGAGGGCGGTCAGCCGCGCGGGATCGGTGACGACGCCGCGCACATCCACGCCCTCGCGGGACAGTTGTTCGCGGATGAAGCGGCCCATGTGCTCGTCGCCGACCCTGGTGATCACCGCTGATCGCAGCCCCAGACGCGCCGCGCCGCAGGCGATGTTTGTCGGCGAACCGCCGATATATTTGTCGAAAGAACGCATATCCTCGAGCCGCCCGCCGACCTGGGCGCCATACAGATCGACCGAGGAGCGGCCGATCGTGATCACGTCGAGGGTCTTCATGCTCCACCTTTTGCAAGCTGGGTAATGTTACGATTGTTTGGGGAGAGCTGATGTTGTGCCGGCACGTTCATGTATTTTCTGGTTGTGATCTATTGAGTTCGTGCTGGAGCGCGTTGAGGCCTGCGCCACCTGCCATGTGGAACATGAGGTTTTCGAGGGAGAGGCTGGCGCGGGCGGCGTCGAGTTCGACTTCGCCGCGGGCGAGGACGATGAAGTGGT
>JAJZFF010000650.1 GCA_021805485.1 Pseudomonadota bacterium | reverse complement strand
CCGACATGCACGTCGATCGGGCTGGGCCGGCCATCCCGGTCGCTGCGGTCGTTCGAGGCGCCACCGTTTGCATTCATGTCTCATTCCTCAGCGACATCAACCGGCACCGCCCCCGGGCACAAGGCAGAGCGGACATGATGAACGACGGCGCCGTACATCATTTTCGCATCTGTCGGGTTTGATGACCGATCTTAGAGCGCAGGGCCGTCTCATCAGATTGGCCAAATCCGGTTAAAGTACAAAAATTAAGAAAAATTCCGATTTTCGGAACTTCGCTACCACAGGTCGGCAGCATGTCCCTACAACCACTATCTACAATAGTGGCCGCGCCTCAATTACACAAGCTCGAATTATTTTTAAGACGTGTTTACGAACCGTCACTTACATCAAGGTTATTGAAACAATCAAGGATACAACACCCAAAACCATCGTATAGAAGCCAAGAATGCCGGAAATGGTCACGCTGAACCGGCCGAAGGGTGTGATAGGAAGCGCAACCGGAAGTTTACCAATCAGAACCCCGGCGCGATCGAGCCCGAGCGTGCCCGCAACCCGTCCATGCGGGCCGATCACCGCGGAAATGCCGGAATTGGTGTCCACAATGATCGGGAGCCCCTCCTCCACCGCCCGCAGGCGGGTGGTTGCAAAATCCTGATAGGGGCCGGTCGTGTCACCGAACCAGGCGTTGTCGCTGATGTTCAGCAGCCAGGCGGGACGGTCCTTGGGATCCGTGATGATCCCCGGGAAGATCGACTCGTAGCAAATCAACGGTCCGACCGATGGAATGCCGGGCACATGCAATGTGCGCGGACCCGGGCCTGGCGTAAATCCACCGCCTGGCGTTACCTTCAACGGAATCCAGGCTGGCGTGTACTCGCCGAAGGGCACCAGCTTCCACTTGTCGTACCACGCCACTGCCGGCCCTTTTCCTTCCACGGCGACCAGTGAATTCCGCATGCTGCCATCAGCCGCCAAGCGGAACGAGCCGGCTAGGACGGGCGTGTTGCCGGCAACGGCCGCAATCGCGGTGCGTGCTGCGGCGTCGGTCTGCAGCAGAGCGGGACTCGCCGTCTCCGGCCAGACGACGATGTTCGGTCCCTTGCCCGCCTTTTCCAAGGCTTCGCGGGTCAGTGCAAGGTCACGCCGCCAGCGGGCCTGCAGGGCGGGCTGGGTGAAACTGCCGGGAACCGCGAAATCCGGCTGGAGCAACGCAACGGTGTATCTGGTCAGCGGCGCGGGACCCGCAGAGGTGCGCGCGAAGCCGAAGCCGGCCCAGAGAACCAGCAGCGCCGCACTCGCCGCCCAGCCGCGCCGCCCGAGCAGAGGGAGCCCGGCGGCGAGTGCCGTCAGCAGGGTCAGGAGAAAAATGCCGCCGATCGCGGCGGGCTGGATCATCGCAAGGCCCAGTCTGCCGGCAAAAGCCCAGTCGGCACCCCAATAGTTCCAGGGAAATCCGGTAAAGAGGAATTCCTGCGCAAGATTGGATAGCACCAGCGCCCCCGCGAAGAGCAGCACGGCAGCGAGACGGCCCGCCGGGTTGCGTTGCGGCACGGCAAAGACTGCAAGGGCCGGCAGAATCATGTAGAACGCGGTTGCAACGGCGAGCGCCGGGGCGGCGAAGGGCACCGCCCACCAGAAATCCGACGCCATGATCAGCATCGGCTCGGTCACCCAGAACAGGCCGAGCAGGTTGAAACCAAAACCGAAACACCAACCGAGCCAGGCGGCGCGGCGCCAGCCGCCGGCACCGGTGAGACGGGTCAGGAGCGCCGGCACAACGAACCAGAGCACCGGCAGGAGATAGAATGGCGGCAGCGCAACAGCCGCGAGCATGCCCAGTGCAAAGCATTGCCAGGCCTCACCGCGCAGCCGCTTTGGCACGCGGGCGGCGAGTTGGTCGATCGGGCTCATCTACACGGCTCCTAGGCGGGGTCGGGGCGGTCGAAGGCCGCGGCCACCGCGGCAAGATCGGGCGCGGTCGGATAATCGGCCGAAGCGATCGTGCCGTCCTCGGCGCGAACGATCTGACAGACCTGGATGCCAGCGGTTGAGGCGGCGGCGAGTTCGTCCGCGACATCCGAGAGGAACAGCGCGTGCGCGGGCGCCACGGCCATTGAACGGGCGATGGCGGCATAGCTGGCGGCCTCGCGCTTGCCGCCCATCCGAGTGTCGAAAAACCGCTCGAACAGCGCCGTCAGGCTGCCATCCGGCGTATGACCGAGCAGCAGCCTCTGCGCCTCCTCGGACCCTGATGAATAGATAGCGAGCCGGAGTCCGCTGCCATGCCAGGCGCGCAGAACCGGCTCGACATCCGGGTAAAGACGGCTGGTCAGCGCTCCCTCGGCGAAACCTTCTGCCCAGATCCTCCCCTGGATCAGCTTCAGCGGACCAACCTTGGCATCGCGATCCATCAGCGCGAGCAGTGTTTCCACTGGTGGCGCCCCCGGAGCGATGGCGTCGAGTTCGGCAAGCGCCGCCGCGATCTCCGGCTCGTTGCCATACGCCGCGACGAAACCGGCGAGCCGCGCGCGCGCATAAGGGAACAGCACGTCATGGACAAAGCTGATCGGGGCGATCGTGCCCTCGATGTCGAGGAGCACGAGTTCGGGCCTTGCGGTCACGGTGAGAATGACCGGTTCAGGCGGCCACCGGAAAACGGGCGCTGATCTGGTCGCCGGTGAAATGTGCCACCCAGCCAGAGGTGTCGGTGAAAATCCGAAGCGCGATGAAGTCGGGAGCGGAACCGGCATCGAACCAGTGGCGGGTGTTGGCCGGGACCGAGATCAGATCGCCTCCGGTGCAGTATGCGTCATAGACCTTGCCGTCGAGGTGCATCACGAAATGGCCGGAACCGCGCACGAAGAAGCGAACTTCGTCTTCGGTATGGATGTGCTCATTCAGGAACTTCTCCCGAAGTGTGCCGGCCTGGGGGTGTTCCGGCGTCATCTTGATAACGTCGGCCGAACCGGCGCCGGTTTCGCCCATCAGCCGGTCGAGATACGGGCGATACGCCTCAAGGATTTCCTCGGGCGAAGCGTCCGCCGCGATGGCGACCGGGCTTTCCCAACGCTCGAAGCGCACGCCGATGGACTTGAGTTCGGCCGCCATCCGCGCCGCGTCCGACGTAGCAACCAAGGGCGCATCGGGGTTCGCCTCGTCGAAAATCCGCAGCGTGCTCATCTCATCCGTCTCCGTTCGCATTCACAGGCCAGCAGGAACTCCAAGGCTTCTAGCCGCCAGAAACAACGTTCGACATCCTCGCCCCAGGCGTAAACGCCGTGGCCGCGCAAAACATACCCGATCGGCGGCGCGGCGAAGGCGGGCGCGATGGCCGCGGCAAGGCGGCGCATGTCCTGATCGTTGTCGAAAACCGGCAGGACGACCCGGGTCTCATGGGTGGCAATGCCCGGGAACGCCTTCAGGATCTCGTAGCCTTCGAGGACGATCCCGGAGGAATGGTCTGCGAGGGTCAGAGCGGTCGCCGAAACTGAATGGCCGTGCAATACGGCGCCGACCGCGGGAAGCTGCTCGTAAACCTGGCAATGCAGCAGGGTTTCAGCGCTGGGCCGGTCGCCTGCGCGGAGCGGCGTGCCGTCGAGCCGGACCTCGATGATGTCGGCGGCATCGAGCCGCCCCTTGTGAACGCCGCTGCGAGTGATCGCGATACTGTCGGCGGCGCATCGTGCGGAGAGATTGCCCGCGGAAGCCGGCACCCAACCCGCGACATCCATCCGCGCCCCGATGGCGATCAGTTCGCGGGCACGGGACGCCAGAACGTCTCCGGCTTCGGCCGGTCTGGCGGCCAGGGTCACCGTCATGGCATTGCGATTCCGGTCAGTGCCGCGCGGTGTCGGCCGGCTCGCGGGCCTTATCGGCCTCCGGCAGGGAGGAATCGGCAATCCGGGTCTGGACGTCGGGCTCGGACTTCGCGGCCGGCGCGGGTTTCGCCGGATCGGCGTCGCCCATGTTCTGCTTGAAGGCCTTGATGCCCTTGCCGAGTTCGCCCATCAGGTTGCCGACGCGCGACCCACCGAACAGGAGCGCGATGACCGCGATGACGATCAGCCAGTGAACGGGCGAATCGAATCCCATGTCCCGCGCCTCAGGCCTTGCCCTGCCCAGCCTTCTGGCCGGCATTGGTCTCCGGCGCGCGGGTCTGCTGCTCCAGCATCGAGGCATCCTTCGCCGGCTGGTCATCGGCGATGTTGTTCTTGAACGCCTTCATGCCCTTGCCAAGTTCACCCATCAGGTTGCCGATCCGGCCCGTTCCGAACAGGAGCAGCACGACCGCCAGGACGATCAGCCAGTGCCAGATGCTCAAACCACCCATAATCCGTATCCTTCCTCGCTATGGCGATCCCCGCCAAGGGACTGGTTCCATCCGATCAGAACGATCAATGGCGGACGACAGGTCGGTGGAGATCCCTCGCCCGGAGCTATCGATACCCGTCCACTTTATGAATACTCCAAACGCCCTGCCGCGCCAATGGCCACGAAGTCACCGATTCGTGGTCAGTCGCGCCGGAACAAAAAACGGAGCCGGCTTGCGCCGGCTCCGCTGCGACGGTCAGGACATCGCCTCAGGTCTTGGCGCCAACCGGCAGGATTTCCTTGCCATGCGCGCCGTTGATCACGCCGGCCGCGCCCAGATAAAAGGCGAGTGCCGCGGTGATCAGGCCGAGATACCCGCCGAACTTGCCCAGCGCCGCCGCGCCGAGCAGGTCGTTCAGAGCGAGCAGGACGAATGTCGCGGTCAGAAAGCCGAAGATCAGCTGCAGGGCCTTGTTCAGCGCGAAGGTGCCGATGAACATCACGAAGCTGAAGGCGCCCCACACCAGCAGGTACCAGCCGACCATCTCACCCGGCACGCCCTTGGCGAAGATTTCAACGAACAGCGCGAAGGACCACCAGAAAGCCCCGTACGAGCAGAACGCCACGAAGCCGAAGGTATTGCCCACTTTCATCTCACCGAGGCCGGCCACGA
>JAJZFF010000297.1 GCA_021805485.1 Pseudomonadota bacterium | reverse complement strand
GAAACCCCGCGCACCGCGAGCCACGCCGCCGCGGCCTCGCGCGCCGCCCCGGAGAGCGGCACCAGCCGCTCTCGGCCGCCCTTGCCGCGAATCGTCAGGACCGGGGCCGCGACGGTCACCGTCACGGCCGTCAGAGCCAGCAATTCGCTGACCCGGAGCCCGCCGGCGTAGAGAATCTCCAGCGCGGCACGCGCCTGCGCTCCCGCCACCGCAGGCCAGCGCTCGGCGGCCGCCAGCAAGGCGGCGATCTCCGCTTCGGTGAGGTATTTGGGCAGCGCGGGCTGCAGCCGTGGCGCGTCGAGCTGTGCCGTCGGATCATCCGCGCGGCGCTCCTCGCGCAGGAGGAAGCGGTAGAACTGGCGTAGCGCCGAGAGCCGGCGCGCCTGCGTGCGTGCCGCCAGTCCCCGCCCCACCAGGGCGGACAGATAGGCACGCAGCAGCGCCGCATCGGCGCTCGCCGGCGCCGCCCCGCGCGCCGCGGCGAACCCGGTAAAATCCTGCAGGTCCGCTGCATAGGCCGCCAGCGTATTCCGCGCCGCACCGCGCTCGGCGGCGAGCATTTCCAGGAACGCCTCGACGTGCCGGTCCATGGCAGAGGTCAATGACCCTTGAAGCGGTCGTTGGTCAGAAGTTTCTCCACCGCCTGCGGGTGTGGGTGCGGGGGGAAGGCGCCGAGGACCAGCACCCCAAGCGCGGCGGCGATCAGACCCAGCAGAACGACGACGAGGAGCGTGGTGCGCATGCGACTTGTTTGTCCGGAGCTGTGGCCGTTTTGCTCGAGCACGGTCCGACCTGAAGGAATCATCAGGTCGGGCGGTCGTACTCTGGAACCATATGACTCTAGAGCGACTTATCTCGGATCTGCCCGGGCCGAAACGGCTCGGGCAGGATCGGGGGTTGCTCTAGCCCAGAATACGCGGAGGGGAAACCGGCCCGGTCCGCCTTGGGCAATATTTCGTGATATCAATCGGTTTGCCTCGACGGGATCGGTGCTCTAGCTTCCCGGCTCATGATCAGCCCGACGTCCACGCCAGCCCCGCACACCGCCCGCCCGACGCCCACCGAGCCGCCGCTGCGGGAGCTCTCCACCTCCGCCCCGACGCTGAAGGGGAGGAGCATCGTCCTGGTCGGACTGATGGGCGCCGGGAAAACCTCGATCGGGCGGCGCCTGGCCGCACGGCTCGGCATGCCGTTCCGGGACGCCGACGCCGAGATCGAGCTCGCGGCTGGTTGCACCGTCGGCGAAATATTCGAACGCTACGGCGAGCGCGCCTTCCGGGACGGCGAGCGCCGCGTCATCCGCCGCCTGCTCGGGGCCGAGCCGATCGTGCTGGCCTCCGGCGGCGGCGCGTTCATGGATGCGTCGACGCGGGCAACGATGCGCCAGGAGGCGGTCTCGGTCTGGCTGCGCTGCCCGTTGGCGGTGCTCGCCCATCGCGTCGCCGGCCGGAGCCATCGGCCGCTGCTCGCCGACGGCGACCCCGAGGCGGTTCTGGCCGGGCTGATGGCGGCGCGCTACCCGGTCTATGCCGAGGCCGACATCATCGTCGATTGCGGCGAGGACAGCGTGGACACAACCACGGGGCGCGTGTTGGCGGCGATCCTCGCCTGGAGCGAACCGCGGCGGGTGCGCGTCACCCTCGCCGCGCACCAGTACGACGTCGCCGTCGGCGACGGGCTGCTCGCCCGCGCCGGGGCCGTGCTGGCGCCGGTCCTGCCGCAGAAGCGGGCGGTCGTCGTCACCGATGCGACCGTGGCGCCGCTGCACTTGGACACGCTCCGCGCGAGTCTCGCCGCCACCGGCATCGACATTGCGACCGAGGTCGTGGTCGAGGCCGGCGAAACGGCGAAGACGGTGGCGACCTACGCCAGCATCGTCGACCAGATTCTCGCCGCCGGCATCGAGCGCCGCAGTGCGGTGGTCGCGCTCGGCGGTGGCGTCGTCGGCGACCTCGCCGGCTTCGCCGCCGCCACCACGCTACGCGGTCTGCCCTTCGTGCAGATTCCGACCACCCTGCTTGCCCAGGTCGATTCGAGCGTCGGCGGCAAGACCGGGGTGAATACGCGCCACGGCAAGAACCTGCTCGGCGCCTTCCACCAGCCGCTCGCCGTGATCGCCGACACCGCCGTCTTGACGACTTTGCCGACGCGCGAACTGCGCGCGGGATACGCCGAGATCGCCAAGGCCGGGCTGATCGGGGACGAAGGGTTCTTCGCCTGGTGCGAACGGCACGGCGCCGGCGTCGTCGGTGGCGATGCCGCGCTGCAGGCGGAAGCGGTGCTGCGCGCCGTTGCCTTCAAAGCTGCAGTGGTCGGCGAGGACGAACGCGAAGAGCGGGCCAATGACGGCCGCGCGCTGCTCAATCTCGGCCACACCTTCGCCCACGCTCTCGAGGCCGAATTCGGCTACGGCACGCTGCTGCATGGCGAGGCCGTCGCGGTGGGGCTGGGGCTCGCGTTCCGGCTCTCCGCCCGGCTCGGCCATTGCGCAGCATCGGATGCCGAGCGAGTGGTCGCGCATGTCGCCTCGGTCGGCTTGCCGGCGGAACTGGCCGTGCTGAACCGGCGCCTCTCGGCCGCACGGCTGCTGGGGCACATGCGACGCGACAAGAAGCTACGCGATGGGCGGCTGACCTTCGTGCTAGCGCGTGGCATCGGCGCTGCCTTCACGAGCCGGGATGTGCCCGAAGCGGAAGTCGCGGCGCTCCTCCGGGCCGAGGGCTGCGCGGACTGAGAGGCCGACGCGGCCGCGCGCTCAGGCCGGCAGCGGCTCGGCCTCGAGCAGGCGCTCGGCGGGAAAAACGACCGCCACGCGCGTGCCGATGCGGGCGGCGGTCTCGATCATCAGCCGTCCGCCATGGGCCTCCACCAGGGCCCGCGCCAGCGCCAGGCCCAGACCGATGCCGCGCGTGTCGGCGCTCGCCGGCCCGCCGGCCGGATCCAGCGGGGCCAGACCGGCGCCCTCATCCTCGATGACCAGCGCCACGCCTCCCGGCTGGTGTTCGGCCAGGATGTCGATCCAATCGCCATCGCTGGAGAAGCGCGCGGCATTCACCAGGAGCCGCATCAGCACGTGGCGAAGCGCCCGGCGATCGGCCCGCAGCCGGAGGCCGGCGAGGCATGGGGCAACGCGCCAGTTGCGTCGGCTGCTGCCCAGCGTCGCGGCGACGGCGGCGACAGCGTCGGCGACGAGCTCTCCGAGCGGGATCGTCTCCTCCCGGAGCACGCGCGGGGCGCCGGCGGGCACGCCATGATCCTCGAGATCATCAGCGAGAGCGAGGAGTTGCGATGACAAGGCGAGGATCGCACTGCCTTGGTGCACGGTCGGCGCCTGTGCTGCCGGCTCGGCGCAGGCCCGCAGGGTCAGCATGGCCTGCCGCAACTCACCCGCGGCAAGCCGGAGCAGCCGCGTTGTCCCGGCGGCGCTGGCGCGTGCCGCGTCCCGTTCCGCCCCACAGCGGGCCAGAGCCCGGCCCGCGACGCGCAGCCGCAGGAGAAGCACGCAAATTACGGCCGAAAGGGCCACAACCGCGAGGGCGGTCAGCGCAGTAACGAAGCCTCCGCCTATCGACATGGCGCCATGCTACGCCAGACTTCGCAAAGTCCCCGTTAACGGCCAGCGCCGGCGACGCTTGCCGGATGGGCCGGACGCACCGCCGGATGGAAGGCGCCGCTCAGCCGGTCAGGCGCTCTTGCGGGCCTGAGCGCGCTCCAGCCGACGCTTGATCGTCTGAATCTCGGCGCTCAGGCGCCGGTTCGGCGTGCCGAGAAGGAACGCATCGATCCCGCCGCTGCGCTCGATTGTGCGGATCGCGCGCGTCGAGATGCGCAGGCGGATACGCTGGCCGAGAATGTCCGAGAGCAGCGCGGCCTCCTGCAGATTGGGCAGGAAGCGACGGCGGGTCTTGTTGTTGGCGTGGCTGACATTGTTGCCTGTCAGCACGCCCTTCCCGGTGATCTGGCAGCGGCGCGACATCCTCGATCGATCCTTGGCTCGTAGGGTGGCTCGGTGTACGGGCTTGGAGCGGGGGCCGAGTGCCGGTCCCGGCCCAGCTGCCCGCTCGAAGCGCGTTCGGCAAGCGCCGGCTTATGGCGAAAGCAGGCTGCGGCGTCAAGCGCCGCCGGGCTCCTCGCGGCGCAGCTGCCCGGCTTCGACACTGGCTACTGCCTTGCCGAGAATCTGCACGATCGCGGCATCGTCCAGCGCCCGCGACAGCACTTCCAGCGCCCCGCCCAGCAGCGCCGAGGCAATGGCGAGCTCGTCGAGATGCTGGCCGAGCATGTGCTCGATCGCCTTCTCGACCACCGCGCCGGCGCGTCCGAGATCGCGCGGAATCTCGTCGGTCTCGGGCTGGGCGGACGGGGGCTGCGGCTCGGCTTGCATCTGTGTCTCCTATGATCGTCTCGTCGTCAGGTCGGGTCGGGCCGGATCACGTCACCGGCGCCAGCGGGCCGGGGGCCTCCTCAGCCTGGCGAGCCCACAAATGGGCATAGAGACCGCCATGTGCCAACAGGCGCGCATGTGTGCCGCGTTCGACCACGGCGCCGTCGGCCAGGACGAGGATTTCGTCCGCGTCGACCACGGTGGACAGGCGATGGGCGATCACCAGCGTGGTCCGGTCGCGGGCGACGGCGCGCAATGCGGCCTGGATCTCCTGCTCGGTATGGGTATCGAGCGCGCTGGTCGCCTCGTCGAGGATGAGGATTGGCGGGTCCTTCAGCAGCGTGCGCGCGATCGCCACGCGTTGTTTCTCGCCCCCGGAAAGCTTGAGCCCGCGCTCGCCGACGCGGGTGGCGTAGCCCTCCGGCAGGCTGGCGACGAAATCATGGATCTGCGCCTGGCGCGCCGCCGCCTCGATCTCGGCCTGGCTGGCATCGGGGCGGCCATAGGCGATGTTGTAGCGGATGGTATCGTTGAACAGCACCGTGTCCTGCGGCACCACCCCGAGTGCGCCACGCAGGCTGGCCTGGGCGACGTCGCGGATATCC
>JAJZFF010000523.1 GCA_021805485.1 Pseudomonadota bacterium | reverse complement strand
AGCATCACCGCCGCCTCGGCGGCCTTGTCCGTGGCGTTGCCATACAGGATCACCTGCGGCGAGCGGCGCAGGCGGTTGATCTCCTGCGGCATCGTAAGTTGCGATATCGGAACGTTTCGCGCGTCGCGGATATGCCCGGCGGCGAAATCCTTCGGCGCGCGGATGTCGATCAGCGTGAAGTCCCGCCGCTGCGCCATGATCAGCGCCCGCACGCCGGCCGGCGCGATCTGCGTGTCGCCGCGCGCGATCGCCTGCGCCAGCGTCGTCGAAGCAACCGGTGCGGCGGCCAGTGCCGCGCCCACCGGCGCCATCACGGCAAGGGCCGTCGGCAGCGGCGGCACCGCGGCGGCCGCGGCGGTCAGCAGCGAAAGGAGCGGGGCGTGTCTCGGTGTGCGGGCCATGGTGGTTGCGTTCCTTCTAGAAGCGGCCGTTCGGGTTTTCGCCGTCATGGCGCAGGCGGTCGAGCAGGGCGGCGTTGAACTGGTTGTGGAAGCTCCGCCAGCCGGTCTGCTGCCCGGCGGTGACGACGATGTCGCGCAGCAGGAACCCGCCGACCAGCACCAGCACCGAGGCGGTGCCGGCCAGCAGCGCGATCGGGCGGCGCCAGCTCGCCGCCTCCATCAGCAGCGGCAGCGCGAGGCCGAGCGCCATGAACCCGACCCAGAACAGCCCGGTCAGCGCCCCGCCCAGCAGCAGCGCCACCGCCGCCTGCTGCAACGCATTGCCGTTGAGCATGTCGATCAGGAACAGCCCGATCAGCGCCATCTCCGCCAGGATCAGCCCGAGATCGATCCGCCCGAACAGGTGCCGCTCCTTCGCCGTGCGCGCGCCGAGAACGATCACCGCCGCCCCGGTCGACATGCCCGAGACCAGGAACAGCGGCCCGAGCAGCGCCGAATGCCAGAACGGCCGCGCGTTGAACCCCGAAAGCAGCACGCCGGTATAGACGCAGAGCGCGATCCCGAGCGCGACATTCACCGCCGCCACCGCCCGCCGCGCCGCGACGCTCAGCCCGATCACCCACCCGGCCAGCGCGCCGATCGCGGGCAGCCCCCGCAGCCATCGCGCCAGCGGCGGAAACCCGGCATCGATCCCGCCCAGCGCCATCAGCGCCAGCGCCGGCATCACCAGCAGCAATATCCACGATCCCCACGACATCGGCGAGGTCACATGCAGGATCGTGTAGAACCGCCACACATCGATCTTGCGTTCGAGGTCGAGGAACAGCGCGCCAAGCCCGACCGCCAGCAGCACCAGCGCCACCAGCGGCGCGCGCCGCGCGGCGAAGGGCGCCTCCTCGTCCCGCCGCCCGAGGATCACCCCGCCCGAGCACAGCATCATCCCGCCCGCGAGCCCGCCGAGAAACAGATAGGTCGCGATCTGCCATCCCCAGATCGCCAGCTGCGGCTCGACGCGGGGATTCGCCAGAACGCTCGCCAGAACCTCTTCACGCATCCGCTTGTCCTCCGTCGGCCATGGCGTTAGCGCAGGTAGAACACGTTGGGCTGGTTGCCGGTCTCCGGCGCCAGCACGTAATGCGCCCGCGTGGCGAGCAGCCGGCTGACCGCGCTGCCCGGATCGTCCAGCAGCCCGAAATGCATCGCATGCGCCGGGCAGGTCGCCACGCAGGCCGGGTCCTCGCCATACTGCACGCGATGGACGCAGAACGTGCATTTGCCGATATAGCCTTGCGGTTCCATGATCAGCCGGGAATCGTAGGGGCAGGCGGCGATGCACGCCTTGCAGCCGGTGCACCGCGTCGCATCGACCACCACGATGTTGCTGCCGTTCCAGTACTGGCTCGCCCCGGTCGGGCAGGCATCGACGCAGGTGGCGTGCGAGCAGTGATTGCACCGCTCCGAGCGGAATTCCGTCTTCAGTTCCGGATACCGCCCCTCGGTGATCTCCACCACCCAGTCATAGCACAGCCCCTCCGGCACGTTGTTTTCCATCCGGCAGGCATCGACGCAGTCGGTGCAGCCGATGCAGGTCTTCGTGTCGATCACCATGGCGAAATGCGGCATCACGCGCTCTCCTTGCGGAACGTCACGAAATTGCCCCGCATGCCGGTGCCGCCCATGATCGGGTCGTAGAGCACCCGCGTCATCAGCGCCGAATCATCGGCGCCGCGCCCGCGCGCGAGCGAAAGCCCCGGCGCCGTATGGCCGAACCCGTGCACCAGCCACACCGAATCCGGCCGCGTCCGCTCGGTCACCCGCACCCGCACCTTGTTGCTCACCACCCCGTCCTGGTTCACCAGCCGGACATAGGTTCCGTTGCGAATGCCGAAGCGCCGCGCCGCCGTCGGATGGATCCACACCAGGTTCTCCGGCATCAGCTGGTAGAGCACGGGATTGTTCTGCGTGCGGCTGAAACTGTGCTGCGGCGCGCGGCCGTAATTGAGGTGGAAATGATCCGCCGGCGGCGCTTCCGGCCGCGTGTAGCGCGGCAGCGGATCGAACCCCGCCTGCTGCAAGGTTGCCGAGAACAACTCGATCTTTCCGCTCGGCGTCGCGAAGCGCGGCGTCTCCCCCGGCGCGAAATACGCCGGCGTCCGCCGCGGGAACGCCCTGATCCCGGTCGTCTCCAGCTCCTTCAGCGAGGAGCCGACCTGGCGCAGCTGCCAGTCGATCACCTCGGTGTAATCCGTCCACGGGAAATACCGCCCAAGGCCGAGCCGCGTGCCGATCTCGCGTGCGATCCACCATCCCGGCTTCGACTCCCCGCGCGGCGGCAGCGCCGGTGCCCGCAGCGCGAGCGCGGGATACCGCTCGCCGCTGTTGCGCAGCGGGTCGTGCCGTTCGAGATACGAGCATTCCGGCAGCACCACATCGGCATAGCCGGTCACCTCGGCCGGCTGCACGTCGACCGCGACGATCAGCTCCAGCGACTGCGCCGCCGCGTCCAGCGTCCTGCGGATTCCGGGCATCGTCATCGGCAGGTTGGTGTCGTAGACGATCAGCCCCTTGTAATGCGCGTCCGCCCCGTGCGCGTTGTCGAGAATGACATTGGTCACCGGCGCGCCCGCCAGCGGAAACACCGGCAGCGCGATCTCCCGCCACGAGGTCTTCGGCACCGGATAGGCGGGCACCGGATAGGCGGGCAGGGCGACGCTCTCCGGCAGGTAATAGCCGCCCTCGCGGCCCCAGATCCCGAGCAGCCCGGCGAGGATCGCCATCGCCCGCGCCCGCTGCGTGTCGTCGCCCCACCAGGTCGAGTGCCGGCCCGGATGCACCACCGTCGCCGGCGCCGCCGCCGCCATCAGCCGCGCCGTCTCGCGGATCAGCGCGGGCTCGATCCCGGTCTCGCCATAGGCCCATTCCGGCGTGAACGGCGCGACATGCGCGCACAGCGCCTCCAGCCCCACCGTGTTCCGCGCCACATATCCGGCATCGTAGCGCCGTTCCGCGAGAATCACGTTCATCCACGCCAGCAGCAGCGCGATATCGGTGCCGGGGCGGATCGGCAGCCAGTGCTTCGCCTTCCCCGCCGCGACCGAGAAGCGCGGATCGACGACGATGATCGTCGCATCGTTGCGGATGCCGTCGGTGAAGGTCCGCACCTGGCTGTTGTGCAGGTTCTCGCCGATATGCGTGCCGATCAGCACGATGCAGCGCGCCTTCGCCATGTCGGTCTGCTCGGGCGAGCCGAAGCCCTGACCGAACGTCAGGAAGAACCCGGTGTCGCGCGGCCCGCGGCACTGCGCGAAGGCCGGCTCGGCGATGCTGTCCGAACCGAAGGCGCGCACCAGATGGCTGAAATGCGCCGCCCCCGGCCCGTGCACGAGCGCCGCCAGCCGGTCCGGCCCGTGCTCGCGGGCGATCTTCTCCATCCGCTCGGCCACGAGCCCCAGCGCGTTGTCCCAGCTCGCCACCTCGAAGCGCTGGTCCGCCCCCTTGCCCATCCGCACCAGCGGCCGCACCAGCCGGTTCGGATCGTAATAGGCGCCGACCCCGCCGGTCCCGCGCGTGCAGAGCCGGCCCTCGCAATGCGCATCCTCCGGGTTGCCGGTGATCTTCCACAGCCGCTCGCCGCGCGTGTGAACCTTCGCGGCACAGGCCCAGAAGCAGATATTGCAGACGGTCGGGGTTTCCGTCGCCGGCGCCTCGGTCATCATCCGCTGCCATTCCGCCGGCCGGCTGCACCCGGCGAGGGTCGGGCCGAGCAGCGCGGCCGAGGCGACGGCGGAACTCATCCTGATGAAATCGCGTCTCTGCATGCCGCCTTTTCCATCCCCGCGATGCCGTCGGCTCGGGCGCGCCGCCCGTCATCGCCGGCAACCTGGCGTTCGACGGGCCGAGCCGCCTCATCCGCATGGATGAAGTCAATACAGCCGCCATTCATCGCCCGCATTGACCTGCGTCAACGCTTCGCCGCCGCGCATCCAATATTGAACAGCGCGATGCGGATGCTGCGGATCAATTCGTCCGCCGCGCGTATCGTAACGATGGCGCAACGCCGCGCCGGCGCATTCCAGTGCCGTCCGGCGCGCGAGGAAGGAGCGGAACTTTCATGAACATGCAGACGAGAACAGGCGCCCTGGCCACGGCCCGGCCGGCCGCCGCGATCATGGCATCGCTCGCAGCCGCGGCACTCGGCATCGCGGCGCTGGGAATCGCCACCGCCGCACCCGCGCGCGCCGCCCCCGAAGCCGCCGCGCCGCCGCTGGTCGATGCCGCCTGGCTGCGCGCCCACCTGCACGACCATGGCCAGGTCATCCTCGAGGTCTACGACACCGCCACCCAGCGCCCGGCCTACGAGGCCGGCCACATCCCCGGCGCCGTGTTCACCGGCTTCCTCAACGATGGCTGGCGCGTCCCCCGCGACGGCATCCCCGGCATGCTGCCCCCGCCGGAGCAGATCGCCGGCGTCATCGGCCGCTTCGGCATCGGCAACGCGACCCGCGTCATCATCGTCCCCGCCGGCCGCGCCCGCGGCGACTTCAACGCCGCCGCCCGCGTGTTCTGGACGCTGCGCATGGAAGGCGCC
>JAJZFF010000211.1 GCA_021805485.1 Pseudomonadota bacterium | reverse complement strand
GGACTGGCCGCTGTCGCGCAAGTTCGGCACGACCATGGAGAGCGCGCGCGAGCTCATGCTGCAAGCGGCCTCGCTCGGTCTCGATCCCTATGGCCTGTCGTTCCATGTCGGCAGCCAGCAGACCGACACCGCCGCTTATGACGCCGCGATCGGGCGCGTGGCCATGCTGTTCACGGATTTGCGTGAGCGGGGCGTGAATGTCCGCATGGTCAATCTCGGTGGCGGCTTTCCCGTCGCATACCGCGACGAGGTCCCGGGCATCGATCGCTTCGGGCTCGCCATCGGCAACGCCATCGCGCGGAATTTCGGCAATGCGCTGCCGGAGATCGTGGTCGAGCCGGGGCGCTTCATCGTCGGCGATGCCGGCGTCGTCGCGGCCGAGGTCGTGCTGGTCAGCCGCCGCTCGAAGACCGATCCGGTGCGCTGGGTCTATCTCGATATCGGCCGCTTCGGCGGCCTGGCCGAGACCGAGGGCGAGGCGATCAAATATCGTATCACCACGACCCACGACGACGACGAGACCGGGCCGGTTGCCATCGCCGGGCCGACCTGCGACGGCGCGGACATCCTCTACGAGCGCGCCAATTATCGTCTGCCGTTGAGCCTCGCCTGCGGTGAGCGCGTTCAGGTGCATGCCACCGGCGCCTATGTGAGCTCCTATGCCAGCCAGGGCTTCAACGGCTTTGCGCCGCTCGCCGAGCACTACATCTGATCGCGGTGCCGGACCTGTGAAGAAGGTCCGGCACCTTTCCTCCGAGCTCAGGCGGCGCGGGCTTGGCGCTCCATCGCGCGCTGCAGCGCCGCGCCCTCTCCGGCCCGGACAAAGGCCAGGTTGATCGAACGCGGCGAGCTACCAACGACGCGGGCCGGCAGCGTGAAGCCGAGCGCGGTGAGCGTCACCTCCTGCCCGTCGCGGACCGCGTTGCCGCTGCCACGCAGGCCGGCCCCGTTCGCTGAGACGTTGCTCAGCCAGACCTCGATGCGGTGCTGGCCGGCCTCGAGTATCGCTGGGATATCAGCGGGAGAGCGGCTCTCCTGGCGGCGGTCCGCGTGGCGGATACGGTCGATGAAGAGGGCCGATTTTTCCTGCAGGTCGCTGGCCGTCGCCTCCAGGCCGTTCGACGCGTCGGCGACGGTGCCGGCGCTGCGGGCCGTCTCGGCGGCGACGTCGGCGACGGTCCGGGCGCTGGCGGTGATGGTCTCGGTGCCCGCCGCAGCGTTCGCAACGCTGCGGCTGATCTCCTGGGTAACGGCGCTCTGCTCCTCCACGGCCCCCGCGATCCCGGCCGTGGCCTGCTGGATCTCACCGACGGCGGCGCCGATCTCCCCCATCGCCTCGGCGATCTGGGCAACGACGTGCTGCACGGCGGCGACCTGCTGGCGGATGTCCTCGGTGGCGCGCGCCGTCTGGCCCGAGAGGCTCTTCACTTCGCCGGCGACGACGGCGAACCCCTTGCCGGCATCCCCAGCGCGCGCCGCCTCGATCGTGGCGTTGAGAGCGAGCAGATTGGTTTGTCCGGCGATCGTCTGGATCAGCCCGACGACCTCGCCGATGCGTCCGGCGGCCTGATTGAGCTCGCGCACCACGCCATCGGCCCGCTCCACCGTGCCGACCGCAGCCGCGGTGATGCGCCCGGCCTGCTGCATCTGGCGGGTGATCTCGCCGATCGAGGCGGTGATCTCCTCGACCGCGCTGGCGACTGTCTGCATGTTCACCGAGGACTGCTCGGCGCCGCTGGCGAGCGCGCCGGCCTCTCTGGTGCCGCGTTCGGCGTGCGAAAGCAGCGCCTGCCCACCGCCGCGCAGCGTCTTCGCCTGGTCATGGACGTTGCGCAGGAACCCGCCGAGTGCGGCATCGAAGCCTTCCGCCAGTTCGGCGAGGCGACGACGGAAGCTGGCCTCGTTCTCCGCCAGGTAGGAGCTGACGACGAGCTGCAGGTCCAGCAGCACGGCGCGGTCCAGCGCCCGCAGCGCCGCTTCGAGCCGTGCGGTGCCGGTGCCGAAGCGCCCGGAGAGGCGGCGCGCCACGAGCGCGTGCAGATCCTCGAGCGTCACGAGATAGGCGCCGATATACCATCGGGGTTCCAGCCCGATGCGGGCATGCGTCACGGCGATGCGCCGCACCGAGGCGGAATAGCCATCGTCATACCGGCCACTGAAAAGGCGCGCCCAATGTGCGGCCTGGGCCTTCTGGGCGCCGGCGACGTCGGTCTCGCTGGCGAACATCGCCTTCAGCGCCGGATTGGCCAGGATGTGGGCGTAGAGCCGATCCAGCATCGCCGGCAGTTCCGGCTCGATCATCGGCCAGAGCGCACGCAGCGTCGTACAGGTTTCTGGATCGATACGAAAGAACGCAAGATCATCGGCGAACGTCGAGTCCATAGGCGTCTCCTGGATCGGGATCGGCCCCCCCGATCCAGGAACGATGGCATCTTCCGGTGAAGAAATCGTGCGCCCCAGGGCGCACGATCCGGTTAGCCGATCAGCCGATCAGCCGCAGCGCCGGGCGCTGGGCTTCGGCGAGGCGGGCGTAGAGGGCGAGATAGTCCTCGGCCATGCGGCGCGCGGTGAAGCGGGCCTCGAACTGGGCGCGGACGCGGCCGCGATCGAGCGCGCCGAGCCGGCCGAGGGCGGTGACCGCCTCGTCCTCGTTCCTGACGATGTAGCCGGAGATGCCGTCATCCATGACCTCGGGCACCGAGCCATAGTTGAAGGCGATCACCGGCGTGCCGCACGCCATCGCCTCGATCATGACGAGGCCGAACGGCTCCGGCCATTCGATCGGCATCAGCAGCGCCAGCGCCCCGGAGAGGAAGCCCGGCTTCTGCGCCTCGTTGATCTCACCGATCATCTCCACGCCGGGCTCGGCCAGCATCGGGCGGATCACGGCCTCGAAGTAATCGCGGTCGGCATTGTCCACCTTGGCGGCGATCTTCAGCGGGATGCCGGCGCGGCGTGCGATGCGAATGGCGCGGTCCGGCCCCTTCTCCGGCGAGATGCGGCCGAGGAAGGCGAGGTAGGAGGGGGTGACATCCGGCTGCGGCGTGAGCAGGCGCTCCGGCAGCCCGTGGAGGACGGTCGCGACGAAGTTCGAATGCGGCACCGGGAGGCGCTGGGAGTTGGAGATCGATACCAGCGGAACCTCGGGGAAGGCGGCGGCGATCTGCTGGAACTCCGGCAGGTCCAGCCGCCCGTGCATGGTGTTCACCCACGGGGTCTCCTGGCGGCTGAACAGCGGCCAGGGCAGGTAGTCGTTGTGGAAGTGCAGCACGTCGAACTCGCCGGCGTGGCGGCGCACCGTCTCCATCAGCAGGATGTGCGGCGCGATCGGGTCGCGGATCGACGGGTCGAGCCGCAGCGCCTGCGGCCAGGCCGGATGGAGCTTCGCCGAGGTGATGGAATCGCCGCTGGCAAACAGCGTGACATCGTGGCCGAGCGCCACCAGCTCATCGGTCAGGTAGGCGACCACGCGCTCCGTGCCGCCATAGAGCTTCGGGGGGACCGCCTCGTAGAGCGGGGAAATCTGGGCAATGCGCATGGGCGTGGAAGGTCCTCGCTGGGGGCCCGCTTGCCGGGGCCGATACGACCTATAAAGCGCGCGATGGCGGCGAATGTTGGGCAGAGTCCGCCTTAGTGCCGCCGCAAATTCGGGGCTCTTTTCAGCTGCGGCGGAATACCCGTGGTGCGTCGGGCCAGCCGCGATACAGGAGCATGACCGCGATGTCCGATCGGGCCCGTCCCGTGCTGCGCCTCGCCAACCCGGCCGACGATGTCGTGCGCTTCGCCCACCGACCGCTGGGCTTCATTCTCGCCCAGGTGCTCCGCCATGCACCCTCGCACGCGATCGTGCTCGGCTCGGTGATCGCTGCCGTCGCCTTCTCGGTCGGCTCGCAATACGCGGTCAAGCACCTGGTCGACGTGCTCTCGACGCGCGACGTGGCGCATCTCTGGGGCGCCTTTGCGCTTCTCGCCGGGCTGATCGGCGCTGACAACATGACCTGGCGCATCGGCGGCTGGACGGCGGCGCACGCGTTCGTCGCCGTCACCGGTGATGTCCGGCGGCTCCTGTTTGCGCACCTGCTCGGCCACGCGCCGTCCTATTTCGCCGAGCGCCTTCCGGGCACGCTCGCCGGCCGCATCACGGCGACGGCCAATGCGATCTACACCGTCGAGAGCACCTTTACCTGGAACGTGCTGCCGCCTTGCCTCGCCGTAGTCCTCTCCATCGGCTTCCTCGCCGGCGTCGATCCGGTGATGGCCCTGGTACTGGTAGGGATTTCGCTCGCGCTCGGGCTGGTGCTGATGCGCCTGGCCGCCGCCGGGCGGACGCTGCATCAGGACTATGCCGCGGATGCCGCCGCGGTCGACGGCGAACTCGTCGATGTCATCACCAACATTGCCGTCGTCCGGGCGTTCGGCGCGGCGCTGCGCGAGCGCGCCCGGTTCGGCGGACGGGTGGCGCGCGAGATGCATGCGCGCGGCGCCAGCCTGCGCTATCTGGAGAGGCTGCGGCTGCTGCACGCGGTGGCGACGGCGCTGCTGACCGCCGGGCTGCTCGTCTGGGTGCTCAGCCTGTGGCAGCGCGGGCTGGCGAGCACCGGCGATGTCGTGCTCGTCACCACGCTTGGCTTCACCATCCTGCACGGCACGCGCGATCTCGCGGTGGCGCTGGTCGACATGGTGCAGCACGTGGCGCGGCTCGAAGAGGCACTCGCCACCCTGCTCATCGCCCATGAGTTGCCCGATGCGGTCGGGGCCCATGGCCTGCCGGCGGCGCGCGGCCGGGTCGAGTTCCGCGATGTCGGCTTCTCCTATCCGGACGGCGCGCGGGTTCTGGACGGGTTCAATCTGAACATTGCGCCGGGTACGCGGGTTGGCCTCGTCGGGCGCTCGGGGTCCGGCAAGTCGACCGTGCTCGCGGTGCTGCAGCGCCAGCGCAGTATCCAGGCGGGGCAGATCCTGATCGACGGGGAGGATATCGCCGCGATCACCGAGGA
>JAJZFF010000533.1 GCA_021805485.1 Pseudomonadota bacterium | reverse complement strand
GGTGGCGCATGGCCCGGTCCCGGAATCCTGGGACCACGCGGCCGGACGCGCGGTGGGGGAGGTGGCGCTGGATGACGTGTTCACCGGCTGGGACGGGGCGGCGGTGCTGGATCTGGCCCCGCTGCGGCTGCGGCTGACCGCGAGCGCGGCGTTCCGGCATCTGGTGGTGTTCACCCCGCCGGGGGCCGGGTTTTTCTGCGTGGAGCCGGTGAGCCACATGACCGACGCGGTGAACCGGGAGGGGGCGACGGGGCTGGTGGTGCTGGCGCCGGGGGAGGCGCTGGCGGGGGAGGTGGCGATGACGGTGGAGGACGGGGCGGGTTGAGGGGGGGAGTTTATTATGTCGGTGCAACGCCACGGCTGCACTTCTCCTCGTGCCCCGCCAAGTCCATTGCGGCGACATCCTGTCCGCAAGCGGGTCAGCAGGTCCGGCCCAACGCATGTTGAACCGAGGGTAGCGGCGTCGCTCTGGTGCGGCGGGGGTTGGGGGAACTGGGGGCGGTCGAGGGGGCGGCTTCCAGGTCTCGCCGCGACGGCCGACTTGCGCCGCCGCGGCATGGCGGGCAGGCCGGAGTGCAGGTCGAGCACGACGCGGCTGTGGCCGGCTTGGCGGCGCTGGATGCCGTTATCGATCGGTAAATGGAGACGCAGGCTTGATCTGCGACCTTGGCGCGGGAGGAGAGGCCCCATTTGACCTTTTTAGTGGCGGGGACGGAAGTTGACGTGACGTATATGGCATGACATAATTTCGTTAGTTTTGGGGAGGCGGCCGAGAGGCAACATTGAACAGCGGTTCTGCAATCATCTTGGGTTCGGTCGTGATTGGTGTCGGGATAGTGATCTCTGGCACAGTGTCAGAAATTGGAGCCCGCACCTTTAACCGCGACAAGATGTCTGTGTGCTGGCAGCATGGCCTTGCGTCGGGGCTCGACGATCTAGCAAAGGAAGTCGCGCTGCCGATGTTTAAGGACGCGCTACCCGTGACCATGTCTGTGCAGGATCGAACGCGCGTGATTCAATCCTTCTCCGTTTCTCTTTCAAATCGTCAATTTACAGGCGAGAGCGGCCATTGGGGGACGATCAAATGCGCCGCTGAGATTGCGTATAGCTATAAGCGACCCGACGGGGCGACAAATGCGGTCGACAAGGGAAATATAGTTGCCTATACTATGCACCCCGCCAAAAACGGATGGAGTTACGATATGAATGGCGCGAGCATTCCGATGCTGCTAATTTCTTATAAAAGCCGTTAGAGCCACTGCTCAGCTTGGCAAGCTTGACCGCGTATGGTGTGTCGTATCCGGAGCTGACGGGGCGGCAGGGGCCGGCCTGTCGTTGCTGGATGGGTGCGTTGCTGACGGCCTCCAGTTATGCGCAGCGTCCACCTTGGCGTCCTGCGTGCCCGAAAAGTGCCATCCCGCTCCTGCCAAACGCAGTCGCCTGACGAAGCAGCCGGAAACACAGGTGCCCGCGGCACCCAAGCACCCGCCGCCCAGACCCCAAACCCAACCGCCCCCCCCGTCACCCCCCCGTCAAACTCATATGCCGCCCGACCGAAGGCCCCGCGTGCCGCCGGTCGATCACGAAATCATGCCCCTTCGGCTTGCGCGCAATCGCCGCCCGGATCGCCGCGTCCAGCGCCGCCTCATCCGCGCCCGCCCGCATCACCGCGCGCAGATCCGCCTGATCGTCCTGGCCCAGGCACATATACAGCGTGCCGGTGCAGGTCAGCCGCACCCGGTTGCAGCTTTCGCAGAAATTATGCGTCATCGGCGTGATGAACCCGATCCGCCGCCCGGTCTCACGCACCGTCATGTAGCGGGCCGGGCCGCCGGTGCGATAATCGGTCTCGTCCAGCGTCCAGCGCCGGCGCAGCCGCGCGCGCACCACCGATAGCGGCAGGTATTGCGCGGTGCGGTCCTCGTCGATCTCGCCCATCGGCATGGTCTCGATCAGACACAGATCGAACCCCTCCGCGCCGCACCAGGCGATCAGGTCGTCGAATTCGTCTTCGTTCACGTCCTTCATCGCGACCGCGTTGATCTTCACGGCCAGCCCGGCCGCCTTGGCGGCGGCGATGCCTTCCAGCGTCGGGCCGATCTTCCCCAGCCGGGTCAGCCGGGTGAATTTCACCGGGTCCAGCGTGTCCAGCGACACGTTGATCCGCCGCATCCCGGCCCGCGCCAGCCCGTCCGCGAAGCGGGCCAGCTGGGTGCCGTTGGTGGTCAGCGTCAGCTCATCCAGCCCGTCGGGGCGGCCGAGGCGGGTGCCAAGCCGCTCGACTAGCCGCATCACGTCGCGTCGCACCAGCGGCTCCCCGCCGGTCAGGCGGATCTTGCGGGTGCCAAGGCGCATGAACGCAACCCCAAGGCGCTCCAGCTCCTCCAGGGTCAGCAGATCCTTTTTGGGGAGGAACTGCATGTCCTCGGCCATGCAATAGACGCAGCGCAGGTCGCAGCGGTCGGTGACCGAGACGCGCAGATAGGTGATCGCGCGGCCGAACGGGTCGAGGATGGGGGCGCTCATGAAGGTCAGAGTTACGCTTCGGGCCGGATTATTCAAGCCGCCTCCGGCGCGCGCGCGGCTTGCACCGCCCCAGGCCACATGCAACAATCCTGGCGTATCACCAAGCAAGCGCGGGGGCCCCTTGGACCAGCAGGAATCGCCGCCGGATCCCGACGCATGCCCGACCGGGATCCAACTGACCCCGTTCAACCCGGAATTCCGGGATTGTCCCTACCGCGTCCTCAACCGCCTGCGCGAGCAGGAGCCGGTGCATCGCGACCGCCAGTTCGATCGCGTCGTGCTGACCCGCCGCGCCGATATCGAGGCAGTGCTGGCCGATCGCTCGCTGGCCGCGGACCCGCGCAAATCCCGCCCCGGCTCGTTCGTGCGCATGGCGCAGGTCGTGGACGAAACCTACGAGCCGATGCTGCTCAACACCGACGATCCCGAGCATAAGCGGATGCGCAGCCTGGTCGCGCAGGCCTTCAACCTGCGCGCGGTGGAAGCGCTGCGGCCGCGGATCGCCGCCGTCGCCGGGGAGCTGCTGGACGCGCTGGACGGGCAGCCCAGCTTCGACCTGATCGAGGCATTCGCCGGCCCGCTGCCGACCATCGTGATCGCCGAGCTGCTCGGCGTCGATCCGTCCGAGCAGAAGGATTTCAAGCGCTGGTCGGACGCGCTGGTGATGTGCCTGAACCCGCGCCGCACGCCCGAACAGAATGCCGGGCTGCTCTGGAGCCGGGAGAATCTCGGCCGTTTCTTCCGCCGCATCATCGCCGAGCGGCGCGCGCAGCGCGGCACCGACCTGATCAGCGCGCTGGTCGCGGCCGAGGAAAACAATGAGGTGCTGACCGAGCAGGAGATCGTCAACACCGCCAATCTGCTGCTGGCGGCCGGCAACGTCACCACCACCGACCTGCTCGGCAACGCGGCGCTGTCGCTGCTGCGCCATCCCGAGCAGGCGGCCAAGCTGCGGGCCCGGCCCGAGCTTGCGCGCAACGCCATCGAGGAAGTGCTGCGCTACGACCCGCCGGTGATCTCCACCCTGCGCATCGCCCCGACCGCGCGCGAGATCGGCGGGGTGACGGTGGAGGCGGGGCAGACGATCGATTTCGTGATCCTCGGCGCCGGGCACGACCCGGCGGTGCACGCCGACCCGGAGCGGTTCGATATCGAGCGGGCCGACACCACCCATTCGGCGTTCGGCGGCGGGGCGCATTACTGCCTGGGCGCGCCGCTGGCCCGCGCCGAGGCGCAGGTGGCGATCCCGCTGCTGCTGGCCCGCTTCCCCCGGCTGCGGCTGGACCCGGACCGGCCGGTGGAACACAAGGTGGCGCCGCCGTTCAACGGGCCGAAGGAATTATGGGTGCGGACGGACTGACGGGCCGCGGCGGCGGGCAGGCGGTGCTATGATGGAGGCCGAATCGCATCACAGGCCGCGCCGATGACCGCCATCGCCACCCAGGACGAGATCAAGGTCAGCTTCGACCTGCTGACCGAAAACCCGGTCTATAAGCCGTTCCGCTACCCGTGGGCGCATGAAGCCTGGCTGATCCAGCAGCGCATCCATTGGCTGCCCGAGGAAGTCCCGCTCGCCGATGACGTGAAGGACTGGCACCGCAACCTGACCGGGGCCGAACGCAACCTGCTGACGCAGATTTTCCGCTTCTTCACGCAGGCCGACGTGGAAGTGAACAATTGCTACATGAAGCACTACAGTCAGGTGTTCAAACCGACCGAAGTGCTGATGATGCTGTCGGCGTTCTCCAACACCGAGACGATCCATATCGCCGCCTATTCCTACCTGCTCGACACGATCGGCATGCCCGAGATCGAGTATCAGGCGTTCCTGCGCTACAAGGAGATGAAGGACAAATACGATTTCATGCAGGGTTTCTCGGTCGGCAACCGCACCGAGATCGCGCGCACCCTGGCCGCGTTCGGGGCGTTCACCGAGGGGCTGCAGCTGTTCGCCTCGTTCGCGATCCTGCTCAATTTCCCGCGCTTCGGGAAGATGAAGGGGATGGGCCAGATCATCTCCTGGTCGGTGCGCGATGAGACCCTGCACTGCAACTCGATCATCCGCCTGTTCCGCACCTTCGTGGGCGAAAACCCGGAAATCTGGACCGAGGAGTTTCGCCGCGATCTCTATGTGACCTGCGCCACCATCGTCGATCACGAGGATGCCTTCATCGATCTGGCGTTCGGGCATGGCGCCGTGGAGGGACTGACCGCGGCGGAGGTGAAATCCTATATCCGCTACATCGCCGACCGCCGCCTGACGCAGTTGGGGTTGCAGCCGCTGTATCGCCTCGACCGCAATCCGCTGCCATGGCTGGACGAGATGTTGAACGCGGTGGAGCATACGAACTTTTTCGAGAATCGGTCCACGGAATATAGCCGCGCCTCAACCGGTGGGACGTGGGAAGAAGCCTTTGCCGATCCGATGCGGGAAGCGGCCGGGGCCGCGGATTAATGCGGGCTTTCCCCTTGCCGATTCGG
>JAJZFF010000328.1 GCA_021805485.1 Pseudomonadota bacterium | reverse complement strand
GGAACAGATAGGCGGGGTGGATTTTGCGCCCGTCGGGGCGGATCAGGCCGGGGCCGAAGCAATCATCGTCGGTCGGCATCGCCTTCATCGCCGCCACCATCGCCCGGCCGGACGCCTTCGCCGCCGCTGGGCCCATCGCGCGCACGTTTTTGAGATAGTGCCGCACCGCCGCGTAGGCGCCGGCGTGCACGTTGTTGGGGAACACGCCGGCGGGCAGGGCGGGCTTCACGCGGCCGTAGAAGCTGCGGGTGCGCTCGTTCATGTCCCAGTAGAACGTCTCCGTCAGCACCAGCCCCTGGCTCGCCTGCAGGCCCATGGCGACGACGCCGGTGATGGCGCCGACCATCGCCGCGAGCCGCGTGCCGTTCCGGGTGATGCCGAATTCCTGTGCCTGCTTCACGCAGTTCACCAGATCGTCGCCGGCGTTGGCGAAGCCGATCACGCGCGCGCCACTCGCCTGCGCCTGCAGCAGATAGGCGGAGAAATCGGTGGTGCCGGGGAACGGATAGACCACGGCCCCGAGGACCTTGCCGCCGGCCTCCGTGATGAACTGAGTGGTGTCGCGCTGGATGGAATGGCCGAACGTGTAGTCGGCGACGACGAAGAACCAGGTCTCGCCGCCGGCCTTGGTGAGGGCGGTGCCGGTGGAGTGGGCGAGGCACCAGGTATCGTAGGACCAGTGGATCAGGTTCGGGCTGCAGTGCCGTCCGGTGAGTTCGGAGGTGCCGGCGGCGGTGTTGAGATGGACCCGGTCCTTCTCCTCGACCACGGCGTTGAGCGCGATGGCGGCGGCGCTGTTGCCGACATCGGTGATGACGTCCACGCCGCCGCGGTCGAACCATTGCCGCGCGATGCCGACCGCGACGTCCGGCTTGTTCTGATGATCGGCAGCGATGAGCTCGACCGGAATGGAGGGGTTGGCGGCGGTGAATTCGGCCACCGCCTGGCGCGCGCAGAGGACGCTGGTCGGCCCGGTGACGTCGCGATAGGGGCCGGAGAGATCGGTGAGCACGCCGATGCGGATCGGCTCCGGGCTGGCGGCGTGGGCGCGGTGCAGCGGCGTGGCGGCAGCGGCGCCGAGCAGCAGGCGGCGTGTCATCGACATGGTTTTTCCCCCCGGTTCTTTTGTTGGCGTTGCCCGCCATGGGCGCGAGCATGGCACGGAAGGCGGCGGGCGGGGCAGGGGAAATGCGCCGGCCGCTTGACCCGGATCAATGACACGCCTCCGCGGCGACGCCAGGGTGGCGAGCGGGCGGCTGTCCGTGCCATGCTGCGGTGTGTCCGCCGCCCTGAACGAGGGAGGTCTCACGTGGCCGCCACACCTCCGCCGCGCCGCCGGACGCATGGCGCGGCCCGTGCGCTGCTGCTGGCGCTGACCGTGCTCGCCGCGTGCAGCCAGGCACCGCCAGCCGCGACCAGGATCCTGCCGCCGATCGCCGCGGGCGGCGTGCGCAGCGGTTCGCCGGAGAACTGCGCTTCGGTCCATGGCTCCTACGTCATGTCGCCGGTGCGCGTGCGCCTCCCCGATGCGGGCTCGGTCATGCTGCCTGGTCCGCGCTGGTGCATCATCGCGAGCGACGACACCGGCTTCGTCGCCATGCACGAGGTAGCGGAGCCGGGCGCGCCGCCGCCGCCGAACGGGACGCTGAGCGTGGCCGAACGCCTGCACTCGGCGCTATTCAGCATCCGCGTGTTCCGCGCCGGGGCGTATTTCGGCGCCGCGCCGCAAACCCTTGAGACGCTGCGCCAGCGCGTGGCGGCGGATGCCCGCGCGCTGCTCGCCGCGCGCACCGTCCGGCGGCCGGACGGACCGCCGCTCACCGTGGTCACGGCCAGCGCCGGCGAGCCCATCGCCGGGACGACTTGCGTGCCGCTGCGCAGCGAGGTGGAAGGCCCGGTCGCAGAGGCCGTGCCGCCGGTGATGACGGTTCGCGCCACGACCTCGCGCTTTTGTCTCGATCCCGGCGTCGCGGTGGTGGAACTGGAGGTGACGGAGGCCTTCGTGAAGGGCGACCCGGACGCCGACCGGCGCGGGGCGGGCATCCGCCGCCTCGCCGACGAATTCTTCGCCTCGCTCAGCCTTCGCGCGCCGCCGGGGAGCACCGCCGCGCGGGAGTGACGGCGCGCGGGAGTGACGGCGCGCGACGCGGCGGTTCTGGGCGCGGAGCCGCAAGACCAGATTGAAAAATCCCGTTGGCGCGGCACGCTTGTTGCTTTGCCTGATTCGCCGCATGCTGCGGTGCTGTCCGCGCCGCTCATCCACCGCACGAGGAGGAAGACCACCGATGCCGAACCCGCATCCGACCGGACCGGCTGGCTCGTTCCGGCGCACGCTCGCCTGCCAGGTCGGCGCTGCCGCGCTGGCGGCGCTCGGCCTGTTCGCGGCTCCCGCGCATGCCGCGGACAATGATCTCTATCGTCCGGTGCCGGCCGAGGCGGGCACCGCGATCCCGTCGGCGAGCATCAATTTCGCGATGCGGCCCTATGCCGACAACACGTTCTACGTCATCGCGCTGAAGAAGGGCTGGTTCAAGGATGTCGGCATCACCATCACGCCCGAACCGCTCGGGCTGAAGGTGACGGATACCAACGCGACCGCCCTGCTGCTCAACGGGCAGGTGGACATCTCCACCGAGTTCTGCCCGCTGATGCTGCCCACCTACAAGACCTCGAAACTGCTCAAATGCATCGCCTTCACCGACAATTTCCTCGCCAACACGATCCTGGCCAATCCGGCGCTGCATCTGAAATCGTTCAAGGACTACATCGCCGAGGGCAAGAGCTTCGAGGAGGCGATCCATGCCGCCGTCGCCCCGCTCGCCGGCAAGACGCTGGTCGGCGCGCCGGAGCTGTCGGATCGTCCGTTCGAGGAGGCGGTGCAGGGCTTCGCCAAGGTGAAGTGGAATTTGCAGGTGCTGGACGATTCCAAATCCCTCGTCCTGGCCAAGGCGGGACGCGAGGATTTCGTCAATCCCGAGGGCGCGCCCATCGTCTATACGCTGAAGCAGGCCGGCTGGACGGTGCTGATCGACAACGGCGATCTCTACAAGTACGGCCCCTCCGGCGTGGATTCGCCGATCGAGCATCTCGTCGCCATCGTCGGCATCGGCGCCAACGCGGACTATGTGAACGGCCATCAGAACACGGTGCTGCGCTTCCTCTCGGTGGTCTGGCGCACCATCGAGGCGGTGGACAAGGATCCGTCGCTGTTCGATCTGCAGGCGCCGTATCTGAACTCCGTCGCCGGCACCAGCCTCGACGGCAAGGGCGTCGAGAGCACGGTGAAGACGCTGGATCCGTTCTCCAGCTTCGACTACGACGCCACCTACTTCGCCAAGACCGACGGCGTGCTCTACTACAGGAACGCCTGGTCGGCGATCATCGGCGACTACGAGGCGCACGGCATCATGCCGAAGGGCGCCGTCACCGCGGACAGCTTCGTCTGGGCGGCGCCGATCTGGAAGCAGATGGCGGAGTACCGCGGCCGGACGGACGCACTGTTCAAGGGGCTCGAAGGCAAGACCCTCGACGCGCCGAAGCAGGCGCTGCTGGCCCGCGCCAAGGAGCTCTACGGCTGGTACGACTTCCTCGATGCCTATCGGTTGGCCAGTGCCGCCGCCGAATGAGGCAGGCACCGCGCCGTCACGGGGCGGCGCGGGCGCGGCGTGGTGGCGGATCGATCCGCTGGCGCCGGCGGGCTATGCGCTGCTGCTGCTGATCTGGCAGGGGCTGAGCCTGGTGGTGCCGGCCTTCTCGCTGCCGTCGCCGCTCTCCGTGCTGGCGCGGCTGCGGGAGGATTTCTTCGCCGCGCCCGATCTCGCCTTCTACGGTCTCGACAATGCCAGCCTGTTCAATTCCATGATCTATACCGGCGAGAACGTGCTCGTCGCGGTGCTGGTCGGTGGCACGCTCGGCGCGCTGGCGGGGCTGGTCACCGGACGTTCGGCGGTGCTGCGCGCGCTGCTCGATCCGGTCATGATGACGGCGGGCACGGTGCCGATCCTCGTTGCGGCGCCGTTCCTGCTGATCTGGTTCGGCGTCGGGCGCGCGAGCTCGGTGCTGCTGGTGACGTTCTATGTCGCCGTCATCCTCTATCTCGCGGCGCAGCGGGCGAGCGACAATCTCGAGCCGATCTACGAGGACGCGGCGCGGACGCTCGGCGCGCGGGACTGGGCGGTGCTGCGCGACGTGGTGCTGCCCGGGACCGTGCCCGAGATCCTCGGCGGCCTGCGCATCGCGCTCGCCGGCGCCTGGGGGCTGGAGGCGATCGCGGAGCTGCTCGGCGCGCAGCGCGGCATCGGCAAGGTGATCGAGGTCCTGGCCGGTGCCACCGAGGTGCGCGGCATTCTCGCCTGCCTGCTGCTGCTCGGCGTCGTCGCGGTCGGGTTCGACGCGCTGGCCGGCGCGGCTTTCGCCCGGCTCTCGGTCTGGAACCAGCGTGCGCGCATCGGGGGGGCGGCATGAACATGGTGGCAACGCCGGCGATGATCGCGCTCGAAGGTGCGGGGCGCGTGTTCCACCGCGCCGATGGCGGGCGCGTGGTGGCGGTGCAGGAGGTGTCGCTGGCGGTGGCGGAGGGCGAGTTCGTCTGCGTCGTCGGCCCGTCCGGCTGCGGCAAGAGCACGCTGCTGCAGATGATCGCCGGGCTGCTGGCGCCGACGGCGGGTCTGCTCAGCGTCGGCGGTGCGCCGGTGGCCGGGCCGGGGCCGGATCGCGGCGTGGTGTTCCAGAAGGACAGCGTGTTTCCCTGGATGCGCGCCATCGACAATGTCGCCTACGGGCTGCGCTGCCGCGGCGTCGGCCGGGCCGAGCGGCGGGCGGTGGCGGCGCGCTATCTCGATGCCGTCGGGCTCGGCCACGTCGCCGAGGCCTGGCCGCGGGAACTCTCGGGCGGCATGCTCAAACGCGTCGCCGTGGCCACCGTGTTCGCCAACGGCGCGCGCGTGCTGCTGCTGGACGAGCCGTTCGGCGCGCTCGACTACGTCACCAAGCGGCAACTGCACGAGGTGCTG
>JAJZFF010000565.1 GCA_021805485.1 Pseudomonadota bacterium | reverse complement strand
TCCCGGCCCGTGACGGGCCGGGATCTTTCGTCGTTCCGGACCACTGGTTTCCAACTCCCCTGCATGAAAGGGCGCGCCGTTGGCACTTCTCGAATACGCGCTGATCGGCGGCATTCTCTACGGCATCTTCTTCAGCCTCGTCGGCATCGGCCTGAACCTCGTCTTCGGCGTGATGCGGATGATCAATCTCGCCCATGGCCAGTTCATCATGCTGGGCGGGTTCGGCGCGTGGCTGCTGGTCCATGACCTTCACCTCAACCCGATCTTCGGCATTCCGCTGGCGGTTCTTGGCGGAATCCTGATCGGCTATCCGCTCTATTACGGGGTGGTGCCGCGCCTGCAGCGCAGCCAGGATCCGGAGATGCTGTCGTTCATCCTGTTCTTCGGCATCGCCCAGATGATCGAGGCGGTGATGCTCCTCATCTTCGGCGCGGACCAGCGCTCGCTGCCCGGCGACGCGCTGGGTTCGGGGAATATCGGCATTCTCGGTCAGGAATTTCCCGACAGCTGGTGGGTCGCGGCGGCGGTGAGCATTCTCTGCATCGGCGGGCTCTGGCTCTATTTCACCCGCACGCGGCTCGGCTTCGCGACGCGGGCCATCATGGCCGACCGCGACGAGGCGCGCGCCACCGGCATCGATGTCGACCGGGTTTCGGCGATCGCCTTCATGATCGGCCTGTCGCTCGCCGGGATCGCCGGCGTCTTCGTGCCCTACATGGTCGGGTCGGTATCGCCCTCGATCGGCGACGGGCTGACCACGACGTCCTTCGCCATCATCATCATCGGCTCGCTCGGCAATCCGCTCGGCACCGTGGTCGGCGGCCTCGTGTTCGGCGTGGGAACGATGCTGATGCAGACCTATTACGCCTCGTGGTCGAATCTCGTGCCCTATGCGCTGCTCCTCGTCATCGTGCTGATCCGGCCCTCCGGCCTGCTCGGCAAGGCGGTGCGCAGTGCGTAAGAGGAACAGTGCAATGCGTTATCCGGCCGCGGTGCTGGCCATTCTCGCCGGCGTGTTCCTGGTCCTGCCGCATGTCTATGGCAACCAGTCCGTGCTGTTCACCATGATGACCTTCATGGCGCTCGCCCAGGGGCTGAACCTGCTCTACGGGTTCACCGGGTATCTGCCGTTCGGCTATGTCGGCTTCTTCGGCACCGGCGCCTATGCCACCTCGCTGCTGGTGACGTTCACCGGAATGCCGGTGCTGGTCTGCGTGCTGGGCGGCGGGCTGGCGGCGATCGTGGTCGGGCTGATCCTCGGGCCGCTGCTGCGCCTGTCCGGCGCGTATTTTTCGATCGCCAATCTCGCGGCCTCGCAGATCATCTACTACGTGGTGGCGAACGAGGCGCTGAAGCATGTGACCGGCGGGCCCTATGGCGTGAAGATCGAGCAGGTCTACGCGCCGGTGGCGAGCTACGCGACGATGCTGGCGATCCTGCTGCTCGCCACCGGGCTTGCCGCGTATTTCCGGCGCTCGCGCTTCGGGCTCGGGCTGCGGGCGATGCACCAGGACCCGATCAGCGCGGGGCTCGCGGGTGTCAACATCGTGCGCGAACGCCTCATCGTCTGGCTGGCTTCGGCCGGCATCGCCGGGCTGGCCGGCGGCGCCTATGCCTGGAACCTTTCGGTGTTCTACCCCGATGCGGTGTTCACGTTGCAGATTTCGGTCTTCGCCATTGTCTTCGCCCTGTTCGGCGGGGTGGGCACGGTGATCGGCCCGCTGCTCGGCGCGGCCCTGCTCTATGCCTTCTATGCGGTGATCGGCGTTTCCGCGCCGCAATATTTCGAGCTGCTCTACGGGCTGCTGATCGTGCTGCTGGTGCTGTTCCTGCCCAATGGCCTGATGTCGCTGCTGATCCGGAGAAACGTCGATGTCCTCTGAACCGCTGCTCCGGCTGGACGGGGTGAGCAAGCGCTTCGGCGGGCTCACCGTGCTCGACCGGCAGAGTTTCTCGATCTCCGAAGGCGAGATTCTCGGCCTGGTCGGCCCCAACGGCTCCGGCAAGACGACGACGATCAACGTCATCTCCGGCGTGCACCAGGCCGATGCCGGGCGCATCCTGTTCGAGGGGCGGGAAATCCAGCGCCTGAAGCTGTTCCGCATCGCCCGGCTCGGCATCAACCGCAGCTTCCAGGTGCCGAAATGCTTCCGCGCGATGCGGGTGCGCGAGAACATCGAGGTCGCCGCGACCTTCGCCGGGCGCGGTGCTGTCGATATCGACGAGATCCTCGCCGGTATCGGGCTGGCGGACCATGCGGACGCGATCGCCGGGGCGCTGACGGTCAACCAGCAGAAGATGCTCGATCTCGGCCGCGCGCTGGCGACCAATCCGCGGCTGCTGCTGATCGACGAGATCGGCGCCGGGCTCAATCCGGCCGAACTCGGGGGCATCGCCGAGCTGCTGAAATCGCTCGCCGCGCGGGGCATCGCGCTCATCGTCGTCGAGCATCTGCTCGACTTCCTCAACCGCATCACCGACCGGGTGATCGTGCTGGGCGCGGGGCGGATGCTGTTCGAGGGTTCGCTCAAGGCGGCATCGCAGGACCCGGACGTGGTCGCCGCGTTCATCGGAGGCTGACGGCATGACCCTTCTCGCACTCAAGGGCGTCGAGTCCGGATATGGCCCGATGCAGGTTCTCTGGGGCATCGACCTCGCGGTGGACGCGGGCGAGACGGTGATCCTGCTCGGCGCCAACAGCGCCGGCAAGACCACGCTGCTGCGCACGATCATCGGGCTGCTGCCCTGCACCGCGGGCGCGATCGAGTTCGATGGCGAGGCGGTCGGCGCCCTGCCGCCGGACCAGCGCATCCGCCGCGGCATCGCCTTCATGTCCGAACTCGGCGTGTTTCCGGGGTTGACCATCGAGGAGAACATCCGCCTCGGCGGCTATTTCCTCTCGGCCGCCGAGGTGCGGCGGCGCAGCGGCCGGCTCTACGACCTGTTTCCCGCGCTCGCCGGCAAGCGGCGCGACCTCGCCTCCAGCCTGTCCGGCGGGCAGCGCAAGATGCTCGGCATCGCCAAGGTGCTGGTCTCCGAGCCGAAGCTGCTGCTGATGGACGAGCCCTCGTCCGGCCTTGCGCCGGTCTTCGTCAAGCAGGTGGTCGACGTGCTGAAGACCGCGATCACCGGCGGGATGACGCTGCTGATCGCCGAACAGAACGTCGCCTTCCTGCCGCTGGCCGATCGGGGCTACCTGATCGATGGCGGGCGGGTGCGGCTTTCCGGCACGCGGGCCGAGCTTGAGGCGAGCGACGCCGTGCACGAGGCCTATTTCGGGCTCTGAGCGGTCCCGCCTTCGGCCATCTGGCGGCGCCTGACGCTTGCGTGCATGTTGCACGGCAGCAGAAGGAGAGGCGCCGATGGCCGACACGCACGAGATCGTCCTGCACCAGATCGAGAATTTCCGCTTCGAGACCGAATTCGGCGGCGGGCTGCCGAAGCTCGTCTCCGACGAGCCGCCGCCGCTCGGCGGCGGGACCGGGCCGGAGCCGGTGCAGTTGCTGCTGGCGGCGGTGGGCTCTTGCATGTCGTCCAGCTTTCATTTCGCGATGACCAAGTTCCGCGAGGCGCCGGGGGCGATCACCACCACCGCGCGGGCGACGGTGGACCGGGACGAGAACCGGCGGCTGCGGGTGCAGGCGATCCATGTCGCCATCGGCTTCGCCGCCGAGGCGGGAACGATCGGGCACCTGCAACGGATACTCGACCAGTTCGAACAGTTCTGCACCGTCGGCGCCTCGGTCGCCCGCGGCATTCCGATCGAGGTGAGTGTGACCGACGGCACCGGCGCCACCGTGAAGGGCTGATCGTATCGGGATCGGTAAAATCGGCTGTTCGCCTGCGGACACGCGGGCAAGTTGTCCACAGACATCTGAATAAGCCTGTGGACAAGCGCGGGGGAAACCGCAAGGACGCTTTCCGAATGGCGCATGTTTGCGATTTTCCCGCCGCGCGGGCCCGCCGTCTTGCAAGCGCGGGGCAGATGGGCGCAGAACGCACGCATGTCGTCATTTTCAGCCGATTCCATCCCGCCCCGTCCCGCGCCGGCCAATCCGCGCGACCATGTCGAGAGTTTCGCGCGGGGGCTCGCCATCCTTTGCGCCTTCGGACCGGACCGGCCGAAGATGACGCTGTCCGACGCGGCGCGGGTGACCGGGTTGCAGCGCTCGGCGGCGCGGCGGTTTCTGCTCACCCTGTGCGATCTCGGCTACGCGGTGCAGACCGACCGGTGGTTCGCGCTCACCCCGCGGGTGCTGGAGCTGGGCTATGCCTATCTCGGCAGCCTGCGCTTTCCCGAGATCATCGAACCCTATCTCACCGGGCTGACGCGCGAGCTCGGCGAATCGAGCTCGGCGGCGGTGCTGGACGGGACCGACATCGTCTATGTCGCGCGCTCGGCGGCGCCGCAGCGGCTGATGGCGATCTCGCTCGGGATCGGCTCCAGGCTGCCGGCGCATGCGACCTCGCTGGGCCAGGCGCTGCTCGCCGGCCTCAGCGATGACGAGGTGCGCGCCCGGTATGGACGCGGGCCATTGCCGGGGTTCACGCAAGCGACCATCACCGATCCGGTGCTGCTGCTCGAACGGCTGGAGGCGGTGCGGCGGGACGGGTTCGCGCTGAACGACCAGGAACTGGAACTCGGGTTGCGCTCGGTTTCGGTGGCGGTGCCGGGCCGGGGGGCGCGGCAGGCGGTGGCGCTCAATGTCGCCACCAACGCGGCGCGGGTGTCGCGCGACGAGGTGATGCGCCGCATCCTGCCCGCGATTCGCGAGGCGGCGGCGCAATGCGCGCGGGCGGTCGCCCTGCTCGGCTGAGCGGGCGCGCCTGACGGGATCATCATCGGGACTGGACGAGCGGCGGGGCGCGGTTGCGCTGCCGGCGCCGCAGCGAGGCGGGCGGGCGGAACCGGCGCGCCAGCGGCCGTGATTCTGCTCCTGCTTCGTCCGTGCTGGCGGGGGCGGGTTTGGGACGTGGCCGGCCGCCTGCGCGCGGGGGTGGACGGAGCGGCTCCGGGAG
>JAJZFF010000663.1 GCA_021805485.1 Pseudomonadota bacterium | reverse complement strand
AGCGTGGTCTTCGGCACGCTCTACGGTTCCGACGCCATGCGCGCGGTGTTCGACGAGCGCAGCTTCCTGCAGCGCATGCTGGATGTGGAGGCGGCGCTCGCCCGCGTCGAGGCCGGGCTGGGGCTGATCCCGGGGACTGCCGCGGCGGCGATCGAGGCGGTCGCCCGCGTGGAGCATCTCGATACCGCCGAGCTCGCCGCCAGCGTGCGAAATGTTGGCTATCCGGTGGTCGGGCTGGTGCGTGGGTTGTCACGCGCGGCCGAGGCACGTCAGGCCGGCGCCGGTGGCTACACCCATTGGGGCGCGACCACCCAGGACATCATGGACACTGCATTGGTGCTGCAGATCCGCGACGGGCTCGGGCTGCTGCGCGCCGACCTTGTCGCCACGATCGGCGCGCTGGCTGCGCAGGCGGAGGCCCATCGCGGCACGGTGATGGCCGGGCGGACCCATCTGCAGCACGCCTTGCCGGTGACCTTCGGGCTGAAATGCGCGATCTGGCTCATGCCGCTGGTGACCCATCTGGAGCGGCTGGACCAGATGCGCCCCCGCGTGGAACAGGTCCAGTTCGGCGGCGCAGCCGGCACGCTCGCCTCGCTCGGCGAGCACGGGCTCGCAGTGATGACGGGCCTGGCCGAGACGCTCGGCCTCGCGGCCCCACCGGCGCCATGGCACGTGGCACGGGACGGCCTGGTCGAGGCAGTGGGATTCCTCGGCCTGCTCACCGGCAGCCTCGCCAAATTCGCCACCGATATCATCCTGCTTGCCCAGACCGAGATCGCCGAGGTCACCGAGCCCTACGTCGCCGGCCGCGGCGCCTCATCGACCATGCCGCAGAAGCGCAACCCGATCGCCTCGGAATACATCCTCGCCGCATCCCGTGGCGTGCAGGCGCTGGTGCCGCTGATGCAGGGCGCCATGGCGCAGGACCATGAGCGGGCCACCGGACCCTGGCAGGCGGAGATGCTGGCGCTGCCGCAGGCCTTCGTGCTCGCCCACGGCGCCCTGCTCCACGCGCGCACCATCGCGGAGGGCATGGTGGTCGATGCGGCGCGCATGGGCCGCAATCTCGACGCCACCGGCGGGGCGATCGTTGCCGAGGCGGTGATGATGGGGCTCGCCCCGGCGCTCGGGCGCGAGGCGGCGCACCACGCCGTCAAGCATGCCTGCGACGTCGCCCTCGCCGAGCGCATCCCGCTCGCGTCGGCGCTCGGGCGCGAGGCGACGGTGACATCGCGGCTGGACGGCGCGGCGATCGCCCGCCTCACCGACCCGGCACGCTATCTCGGCAGCAGCGACGCCTTCATCGACCGGGTGCTCGCGCGGGCACGGCGGGCGTGAGTGCCAGACATCGACGAAACGGGGGGGACACACATGGCTGATGCGATCGCGACGATTCCGGTGCCGGCGCTGCGGGCGTTCGTTGCCGCTATTTTTGCCGCTGCCGGCTGCGAGGCGGTGGAGGCCGAGCGGATCGGGCGATATCTCGTCTCCGCCAATCTCGCCGGCCATGACAGCCACGGCGTCATCCGCGTGCCGCGCTACATCCAGTGGCTCAAACAGGGCCATGTCCGCGCCGGACAGGGGCTGACCCTGGTCAATGATGCGCCGACGCATGCGCTGGTCGACGGCAATTTCGGCTTCGGCCAGACCATCGGCCCGCTCGCCGTCGATCTCGGCATCGAGAAGGCGAAGCGGCACGGGCTGGCGGCCGTGGCGCTGCGCAATTCCGGCCATCTCGGCCGCATCGGCGACTGGGGCGAGCGTGCGGCCGCGGCCGGGCTGGTTTCACTGCATTTCGTCAATGTCTTCGGCGGCGAATTGGTGGCCCCGTTCGGCGGGGTGGACCGGCGCTTTTCCACCGACCCGATCTGCATCGCCGCGCCCTCGGATGGCGGCGTGCCGATGGTGCTCGATTTCGCCACCTCCATGGTGGCCGAGGGCAAGGTGCTGGTCGCCGCCGATGGCGGCAAGCCGGTGCCGCACGGCGCGCTGATCGGCCCGGACGGGGCGCTTTCCGCCGATCCGGCCCAACTCTACGGCCCGGTCGTCCCGGGCGGCCCGCGCGATGCCTCCAAGGGCCTCGGGGCGTTGCGCACCTTTGGCGAGCACAAGGGGTCGGGTCTGGCCTTCATGTGTGAAATTCTCGCCGGCTGCCTCAGCGCCGGCGGCACGTCGGGGCCGATCCCTGGCGGGCAGCGCGGGCGCATCGCCAACGGCATGTTCTCCGTTTATGTCGATCCGAACGGCTTCGGCACGGCGGACTTCGTTCAGCGTGCGCAGGACTACGCGGCCTATATGAAAGCCGCGCGCCCGGCGAGCGCGGGCGGCGAGGTGCTGGTGCCGGGCGAGCCGGAGGCGCGCACCCGCGCGGCGCGCGAGCGCGACGGCATTCCGCTCGCCGCGGGCACGTGGGCGGCGATCCGCGCCACCGCCGGCGAGTTCGGCGTCGCCTCGCCCGGGTAGGCCGCGTGTCCGGTGCCACGCGCACCGAGACGGACAGTCTCGGCAGCATCGAAATCGCGGCCGAGCGCTACTGGGGGCCGCAGACTGAGCGCGCGCGGCGTCTGTTCCGCATCGGCGAGGAACGTTTCCCGCCGGGGCTGATCCGCGCCGTCGGGCTGCAGAAGCTGGCGGCGGCCGAGGCCAATCTCGCGCTCGGCGCGCTGCCGGCCGAACTCGCGCTGCCGATCGCGGCGGCGGCCCGGGAAATCGCCGACGGCGAGATGGACGTCGAGTTCCCGCTGCATGTCTGGCAGACCGGATCGGGCACCCAGACCAACATGAATGCCAACGAGGTCATCGCCAACCGCGCCAATGAGCGTCTCGGCGGGCCGCGCGGCGCCCGCAGCCCGATCCACCCCAACGATCACGTCAACCGCAGCCAGTCCTCCAACGACAGTTTCCCGACCGTGATGCACGTCGCTTCCGTCGACGCGGTGCAGCGCCGGCTGGTTCCGGCCCTCGGGGTGCTGCGCGCCGGGCTCGCCGCCCGCGCCGCCGAGTGGGACGACATCGTCAAACTCGGCCGCACCCACATGATGGATGCCGTGCCGGTGACGCTCGGCCAGGAATTCGGTGCCTGGGCGCGGCAGATCGAACTCGGGCTCGATCGCCTCGCCGCGGTCATGCCCCGCCTGCTGGCCCTGCCGCAGGGCGGCACCGCGGTTGGCACGGGTCTCAACTGCCCCCCGGATTTCGACCGCGTCTTCTGCGAGCGCATGGCCGCCCTCACCGGGTTCGCCTTCGCGCCCAACCCGAACAAGTTCGAGGGCATGGGCGCGCACGATGCCTTCGTCGAGCTCTCCGGCGCCTTCAACGTCATAGCGGTCTCGCTGACCAAGCTCGGCAACGATATCCGTCTGCTCGGCTCGGGCCCGCGCGGCGGCCTCGGCGAACTCGTGATTCCCGCGGACGGACTCGCCTCGTCGATCATGCCGGGTAAGACCAACCCGACCCAGTGCGAGGCCCTGACCATGGTCGCCGCCCAGGTGATGGGCAACCATGTCGCGGTCACCATCGCCGGCGCGCAGAGCTTTCTGGAGCTCAATGTCTTCAAGCCGGTGATCATCCATAACGTCCTGCAATCCGCCCGCCTGCTGGCCGACGCGGCGACCAGCTTCGCCGAGAACATGGTGGCCAAGCTGGTTCCGGACCGTGCCCGCATCGCCGAGAGCCTGGCTCGCTCGCCGATGCTCGTCACCGCGCTCGCCCCGCGCCTCGGCTACGACGCGGCGGTGCGCATCGCGCGCACGGCGCTGGCCGGGAACCTTACCCTGAAGGCGGCGGCGGCGAGGCTGGGTCTGCTCACCGAAGAGGAGTTCGATCGCCTGGTGGTGCCGGCGCGCATGGTCCGCCCGCACGCGGTGGACGGCTGAGCCGTGCCCGGCCTGGTCAAGCGCAGCGTCTCGCTCGCCGGCCACCGTACCTCCATCGCGCTCGAAGCCGAATTCTGGTCCGGTCTGGCGGCGCTGGCCGCGTCGCGCGGACAGGCTTTGGCGGCGCTGCTGGCCGAGATCGACGCCCAGCGTCCGCCCGGCCGGCCGCTCGCCTCGGCGCTGCGTGTCGCGTTACTCGAATCCCTGCGGCGTTAACGATTATGCAAGGGGGGCGTGCCGAGACTGGGTGCCATCGGGAAACACCCGATGGCACTCAGGGGAAAACTCCCATGTACAAGATCGCTGACATCGAGGCTTCCGCCCGCGGCGTCACCAGCCCGCTGATGCTCGCCGACCGAATTCTCTCGCTCGCCCAGGACGCCGACCGCGCCGGCTACCAGACCACGGCGGACCGGCTGCTCTCGCTCGCGTTCCGCGTGCTGGATCGTCCCGGTCGGGCCAGCCTCAAACGGAACTGATCTGCCCCTCGCGCCCGGCTTCAGCGGGGAAACACGGGCCGGCTGGCGGCGAGACGCGCTGGCGCCTCGGGATCGTGGCTGGGCAGATAGACGACCGGCTCAGCCTCGGCCCAGCGGCGTATGGACGCCAGCGTGGCAATCTCCAGCGCCGGGGTCGACGTCACCCCGCCGGCCACGCCCTCGCGCAGGCCCTGCTCGGCGTAGCTGGTGTCACCGGCGATGAGAATGTTGAGTCCGTCACGCCGGACGACCACCGAGACATGCCCCGGGGTGTGGCCAGGCGTCGGCACGACGACGACATCCCCCGCCCGGGTCAGCGCCAGACCTTCCTGGAACGGTCCGAGCGCCATCGGCGCGAAGCCGATCGGCTGCGGCGAGAAATCGCTCGGCCAGCGATGCGGCAGATAGCCGCCTAGCCGCCCCGCGGGCCCGCGCGCCGCCGCCAGCTCGTCGAGCGAGACCAGCGTCGGGCAACCGGCGACGTGCGCCAGCCCGCCGGCATGATCCGTATGCAGATGGGTCAGCACCACGCAGCGAAGATCGCGGGGCGCGTAGCCGAGGGCGCGCAAGCGTGGCCCGATCTCCTGCTCCGGTGTGATGTCGAAGCGAACCGAGAAGCGGAAGAACGGGTGCCAGCGGGGCAGGTCAGCAGGGCGCATGCACGCCCC
>JAJZFF010000203.1 GCA_021805485.1 Pseudomonadota bacterium | reverse complement strand
GGGAAGGCGACGTTATAGTAATGGTGCGGCAGCAGGGCGAGGTTCGGCGGCGCCTTGCGGTAGCCGAGCAGCAGCGACTGGACATAGGCGGCGCCGCGCGGATGGCCGGCCTCGAACAGCGAGAGGTCGGGCGGCAGGGCGCCGTGATTGGCCGCCTTCGCGGCCTTGGCATCGGCGTAGGACCAGCTCATCGCGTCGTCCGGCGTGGCCTTGACCATATGCGGCTTGCCGTGAGCGTCGGTGCCGTCGGGCTGGTGGATCTGCGCGGTGATGGCCGCGATGTCCTGCTCCGAGAGGCCGATGCCGCCGAGGTCGCGGTAATGCACGAGGCTGAGTCCGTGGCAGCTCGCGCAGTCGGCGCGGTAGACGGCGAAGCCGGTCTGCAGCGCGGCCTGGCTGTAGCCGCCGAACAGCGAATCGAAGCCGAACCCGTTGCCCTGCGCGAGGGCCGGGCCGGCGGCGAGGAGCGCCCCGACGGTGAGGCAGGTGGCAAGCAGGCGCCGCATCAGGCGGTCCTCCCCGAGAGCCGGGCCGGTACCTCGTGCGGGGTTTCCAGCATGGTGACCAGCGGCGTGATGATGAGGAAATGGGCGAAGGCGTAGATCGCGGTGATGTCGATCACGGCGGGCCAGAGGCCGCGCGCGGGCTCGCTGGCGGCGATGCCGAGGAGGACGAGATCGACCGCGAGCAGCAGCAGGAACCCGGCATAGACCGGACGGTAGCGGCAGCTTGCCACCGTGCCGCGATCGAGCCAGGGCAGCGCGCCGAGCAGCAGGAAGGCCGCGACGGTGAGCAGCAGGCCGCCGCCGGGCGCGCCGCCCATGCGGGCGAAGCCGTGGAAGACCAGCAGGTACCAGGGCGGCGTGACCCGCAGGGGAATCGCCAGCGCCGCCGGCAGGACCGGGGTTTTCGGCGTGCCGAGGCCGGGATTGAAGGCGAGGATGGCGGCGAAGATCAGCGCGAAGATCAGGAAGGCGGTGAAATACTGGCCGGCCTGGGCGGAGCGGGGCAGCAGGTCGCGCGGGTCGGGGGTGGCGATGCCGTCGGGGTTGGCGGGCGGGGCGGCGCGGGAGGCGACGATGGTGAGGGCGGCGATCAGCAGGACGAGGAAGCCGATCGCCTCATGCGCCATCGCGATGCGCGGGCCGGTGGCGGCCGTGAGCCCGGCGCCGCCGAGAAAGGCGGGGCCGACGAGATGGCCGAACAGCGGAATCGCGGCGAGATGCGCCTGCATGATCAGCAGCGCGCCCTGGGCGGCGGGGCTACCGGTCATCGCGAAGCCGAGGAAGCCGACCGCCATGCAGGCGAAGAGGCGGACGATCCCGATGATCCAGGCCAGTTCGCGGCCGTTGCGGTAGGTGCCGTAGAAGGCGCCGCGGAACAGCTCGACGAAGAGCACGCCGAACAGCATGGTGGTGCCGACGCGGTGCAGGTCGCGGATCAGCCAGCCAAAGGGGACGTTGCGGGTGTAGTCGGCGATCGACAGCGCGGCGCCGGACAGGCTCGGCTGGTAGGCGAGGCCGAGCCAGATGCCGGAGAGCGTCAGCACCGCGAGGGCGACGCCGACCAGCGGGCCGACCGACCAGGAGAGCGGCTGGCTGGCGGGCACCAGGCCATCGCTCCAGTGGCGGCGATAGACGGCGCAGAGCGGCAGGCGGGCTTCGAACCAGCCGGGTTTGGTTTCGGTGCTCATGTCAGCGCAACTGGTTCATCATGGCGGGGGCGAGCGGCGCGGGGGCGGCTCCCGTGCCTGCGGGGGCGAGCGCCGCGGCGAAGCACCAGAGCAGGACGACGAGTCCCATCACCGAAATCGTGGCAAAAATGATCCGCAGGGAATCGAGCCGTCCGCCGTCTCCCTGTCCGGCGCCGTGCGCGCCGGCATCCGCTTGCGTTGCCATGAGCTGTCTCCGTGACCAACCTGTTACCTCTGGATGACCGCAAACCGCATAAAATTCAATCCCGTCCGGCCGGTGGGAGGGGTTGCGCGCGCTGGAAGGGGGGCGGCGATGCTGTATAAGTCGGCCGCATGAATGATCGTTCCGCACCGAATCCGCCCGCGCCCGCCCATGAGGCGCTGAAACCGGCGGCGAGCGACTGGTTCCGCACGCTGCGCGACCGCATCTGCGCCGCGTTCGAGGCGATCGAGGACGAGCATGGCGGGATGCTGGCGGACCGCGCGCCGGGCCGCTTCGCCCGCACGCCCTGGACCCGCGAACCGGACGGGCAGAACCGGCTGGAGGGCGGCGGCGAGATGAGCCTGATGCGCGGCCGGGTGTTCGAGAAGGTGGGGGTGAACATCTCGGTGGTGGGCGGCGCGTTCAGCCCGGAATTCGCGAAGAACATTCCGGGCGCGGCGGAGGACCCGCGCTTCTGGGCGGCGGGGATCAGCCTGGTGGCGCACATGCATTCGCCGCGCGTGCCGGCGGCGCACATGAACACGCGGATGATCGTGACGACGAAGGGATGGTTCGGCGGCGGCGGCGACCTGACCCCGTTGCAGCCGGGGACGGCGGCGGCGGCCGAGGACGCGGCGCTGTTCCACGCCGGGTTCCGGGCGGCGTGCGACAAGTATGACCCCGAGTATTACCCGCGCTTCAGCAAGTGGTGCGACGAGTATTTCTTCCTGCCGCATCGCGGCGAGACGCGGGGTGCGGGGGGGATTTTCTACGACTACCTGGAGACCGAGCCGGAGCTTCATTTCGCGTTTACCCGCGATGTCGGCCTCGCGTTTCTCGAATCCTATCCGGCGATCGTGCGGCGGCGGATGGAGGAGGCGTGGACGCCGGAAGAGCGCGAGGCGCAGCTGGTGCGGCGGGGGCGGTATGTCGAGTTCAACCTGCTCTATGACCGCGGCACGACGTTCGGGCTGAAGACCGGCGGCAATACCGAGGCGATCCTGATGAGCATGCCGCCCGAGGTCAAATGGCCGTGAAGACGGCGTGAGGGCGTGGTGGTCCGGCACGGCGGGGGAACTCGCCGCGGCGGCGCCGGAGGCGGTGATCGGCGCCCTCGCCCGAAGGCTGGTCGAGACCCACACGCTCAACCATGAGGAGCAGATCCGCGCCTGGCGGGCGCAGCTGCCGATCCTGACCGCGGCACTGGCCGGGTGCCAGGGCTGGCGTGTGCTGCTGGAATATCCGCTGATCCGGCTGGGGCGGCGGATTGACGCGGTGGTGCTGGGGGCGCGGGGGATTTTCGTGCTCGAATTCAAGATCGGGGCGGCGCGGTTCGCCAATGCCGACCGGTTGCAGGTGGAGGATTACGCGCTCGACCTGTTCGATTTCCACGCGGAAAGCCGGCGCCATCCGATCGTGCCGGTGCTGGTGGCCCCGGATGCGCCGGCGCGCGCGGCGACCCCGCCACTGCTGGCGCAGCCGATCATGCCGGTGATGGAGGCGAATGCCGGATCGCTCGGCGGGCTGATCGCGGCGACCGAGGCGATGTTGCCGGAACCGGCGGCGGCGATCGACGCGGCGGCCTGGGAAGCGGGGGCGTATCGGCCGGTGCCGACCATCGTCGAGGCGGCGACGATGCTGTATCGCCGGCACGGGGTGGAGGAGATCGCCGCGGCGCGGGCGGATGTGAGCAACCTGACGCGGACGACCGAGGCGATCGGCCGCGCGGTGGACCGGGCCTTGGCGGCGGGCGAGCGGGTTGTGGTGTTCGTCACCGGGATTCCGGGCGCGGGCAAAACGTTGTGCGGGCTGAACACGGTGTTCCGCAGCGCCGCACCTGCGGCGTTCCTGACCGGCAACCTGCCGCTCGTGCATGTGCTGCGCGAGGCGCTGGCGCGGGATGCGAAGGGGCCCGGCATGTCGCTGCGGGCGGCTTCCCACCGGCTGGACAGCGCGATCCAGCCGCTGCTGGGCTTTTTGCGCGACAACGTGCCGCGCGCGGCGGCGCCGCATGAGCGGGTGATCGTGTTCGACGAGGCGCAGCGGGCGTGGGACGCGGCTTTCGGGCAGCGCAAGTTCCAGCTCGATGACAGCGAGGCGGGGCTGTTTCTCGACATCATGGCGCGGCACGAGGGCGGGGCGGCGATCGTGGCACTGGTGGGCAACGGGCAGGAGATCAATACCGGCGAGGCGGGGCTGGCCTCGTGGGGCGAGGCGCTGGCGCGGCGGCCGGGCTGGCGGATCGTTGGGCCGGAGGGGGTGATCGGCCATCCCGATCCGGCGCGGCGGCTGGCGGATGCGGCGCCGGCGGGGATGGCGTTCGATCCGGCGCTGCATCTCGATGTCAGCGTGCGGCAGGTGCGCTCGGCCGCCGCCGCCGCGTGGATCGACGCGGTGCTGGACGGGCGGGCGGAGATGGCGGCGGGGATCGCGGCCGGCGCCGGCGGGGTGCCGTTCCGGGTCACGCGGTCGCTCGATGCGATGCGGGCGGCGCTGCGGGGGGCCTCGCGCGGGACGCGGCGGGCCGGGCTCGTGTGCAGCGCCGGGGCGAAGCGGCTGCGGGCGGAGGGGCTGTCGGCCGATTTTCCGCATATGGACCGGCAGGCGGTGGCGAGCTGGTTCCTCAACGCCTGGCCGGACGTGCGCGCCTCGGACGCGCTGGAGGCGCCGGCGACGCAATATGCCTGCCAGGGGCTGGAGATCGACAATGTCGGCCTGTGCTGGGGCGGCGACCTGATCCGCCCGCGCGCCGGGGATGGCTGGCTGGCGCGGCGCTTTCGCGGCACGCGGTGGGAGGAGATCCGCCATAAGGAGGCCGCGTCGTGGCAGGTGAATACCTATCGGGTGCTGCTCTCCCGGGCGCGCTATGAAACGGTGATTTTCGTCCCGCCCGGCGATGCGGGGGACGGAACGCGGCCGCCGGCGGAGTTCGACCGGATCGCGGCGTTTCTGCAGGCGGCGGGCGCGGCGCCGCTGGCGGAGGCGGCCGAGGCGGCGGCGACCTCCCCTGCCCTGCCGCTTGCCGGCTGACACGCGGGGCGGATGCTCGGCCGGCGGGGTCTTGGACACGGCAAGGTCGAGCGCGGGCACCATCGCCATTACGGCGCCGCTCACCATCCGGGATGGCAATAGTT
>JAJZFF010000450.1 GCA_021805485.1 Pseudomonadota bacterium | reverse complement strand
GCGCTCGCGGGCGGCATCGGGGTAGTCCACCCACTGGTAGAGGCAGCGGCGGCGGATCGCGTCGTGCACCTCGCGGGTGCGGTTGGAGGTGATGACGACGACGGGCCGGGTGGAGGCGGCGATCGTACCTAGCTCGGGGATGGTGATCTGGAAATCGCCCAGCAATTCGAGGAGGAATGCCTCGAAGGGCTCGTCCGCGCGGTCGAGCTCGTCGATCAGAAGGACGGCGGGCGGCAGGCCCGGATCGATCGCCGAGAGCAGCGGGCGGCGGAGCAGGAATTCGGCGGAATAGAGCGTCTCGCGAAGGGAGGCGCGGCTGGCACCGCCGGATTCGGCAAGGCGGATTTCCATCAGCTGGCGGGCGTGGTCCCACTCGTAGGCAGCGGCGGCGAGATCGAGCCCGTCATAGCATTGCAGGCGCACGAGGCGCCGGCCGAGCTGCTCGGCCAGCACCTTGGCGATCTCGGTCTTGCCGGTGCCGGGCTCGCCCTCGAGGAAGAGCGGGCGGCCCATGGCGAGGGCGAGATGGACGCTGGTCGCCAGTGCCCGGTCGGCAACATAGTTGCCGCGGGCGAGCAGTTCGGCGGTTTCGGCGACGGTGCGCGGGAGGGAGGTTTCGGTCATCCAAGGAATTTAGAAATGACCAGCGCCACGACAACGGCGGAAATGATGATGGGGACCCAGATTCCGAGGGGCAGCCCGGCGATGACCGGGTTGCTGCGGTCCTCGCCATGGGCGGGATGGGCGTGGTCATGTGCGTGTTCGGCCATGCTGGTCGTCTCCTTGGTGGGGGTCGGCGCGGGTGCGGTTGCGGCTTCGGGCGCGGGCGCGAGCCGTTCGGAAAATTTCGTGAAGAAGGATTCGGCGTAGGATTTCGCCACCGAATCGATCAGGCGGGCCCCGAGCTGGGCCATCTTGCCGCCGATCTGCGCCGAGACCTGATAGGTCAGTTTCGTGCCGCCCTCGGCATCGGCGAGCTGCACCTTCGCCCCACCCTTGGCGAAGCCGGCGACACCGCCCTGCCCTTCACCGGAAATCGTGTAGGCGTTCGGCGGGTCGAGATCGGCGAGTGTCACCTTGCCATTGAACCGCGCGGAAATCGGGCCGATCTTGGCGGCAACGGTCGCGGTCATCTCGGTATCGGAGAGCTTTTCAATGGATTCGCAGCCCTGTATGCACGCCTTGAGGACTTCGGGGTCGTTCAGCGCGGCCCAGACCGCCTCGCGCGGCGCAGCAATCAGCCGTTCTCCCGACATTTCCATGGGGCGTGCTCTCCTTCGTGACCGTGTTCCGTTACCGCATCTTTAGTTTGAGGCCGCCGCGCGCGCAAATCCGCCCTGCCCTGCCTTGCGGCATCTTGAAAGCGGTGCGTCGATGCACCCGCAGGTGAACGAGCTTGCCGCACTGGCACCGTTCTTCGGCACTCTGGCAAGTTTCGCGCTGCTGCCCGGCGCGGCGCCACGACTCTGGCACCGATACATGCTGCGGATCAGCCTGTTCTGGGTGGCGCTCGGCCTCGTGTTCGGGGCCGAGGCCGCCGGGCCGGCGGCGGCGCTGACACAGCTGTGGCATTCAGGGCTGGTCGATTTCCTCCCCTTCATCGCGGTGCTGATGGCGCTCTACACGCTGGGCGGCGGGGTGCTGATCGCCGGCGGGCCGTGGGGGCGGCCGGGCGGCAACCTCCTGCTGCTGGCGGCGGGCACGCTGCTCGCCTCGGCGATGGGCACGATCGCGGCCTCGCTGCTGCTGATCCATCCGCTGCTGTCGGCGAACGCGGCGCGGCGCGAGGTGCGGCACCTGGTGCTGGCGTTCATTTTCGTCGTCGCCAATGCCGGGGGCGCGCTGACTCCGCTCGGTGACCCGCCGCTGCTGATCGGCTTTTTGCGCGGGGTGCCGTTTTTCTGGCCGTTGTTCAACCTTGCCGGGCCGATGCTGGTGGTGGTCTTGCCTGTGCTGGCCCTCACCTTCGCCATCGACTGGCGACTGGCGCGGCGTGAGCCGGTGCGGCCGGCTGAGCGGATCAGGGTGCGTGGCGGCGCCAATCTGGCGATGCTGGGCATCTTCATCGCGGTGCTCACGGTGGCCGGCATCGTGCCGGGACCGGAGATCGCGATCGGGCCGGCATCGCTGCCGGCGGGGCAGATCGCGATCACGCTGACAGCAATCGTCTTCGTCGCGGCATCCGAGCGGGTCACGCCGCGGGCAATCCGCGCGCGCAACCAGTTCGCCTGGGCGCCGATGCGCGAGATCGCCATCCTGTTCTTCGCGATCTTCGCGACGATTCCGCCGGTGTTGCGCACCGTGACGGCGGCGGGGCTGCCGCAATCGGCGGCGGGGTGGTTCTGGGCCTCGGGCCTGTCCTCGGCATTTCTCGATAGCGGGCCGACCTATCTGATGTTCTTCGAGGCGGCGGGCGGCAACGCGGCGCAGCTGATCGCCCCGCCGGCGACGCTGCTCACGAGCTTCGCCGCCGGCTCGGTGCTGTTCGGCGGGCTGACCTATCTCGGCAATGCGCCGAACCTGATGATCCGCGCGATCGCCGCTCGGCGGGGCGTGCGGATGCCGGGCTTCTTCGGTTATATGCTGGCAGCATCCGCAGTGCTGCTGCCGCTCTTCGCGCTGACGACGCTGATCTTCTTCGCGGGCTGACGCCGCCTCAGGCGAGGCGGCCCTCGCCTTCCAGCGCAGCCTCGATCTGTTCGAGGCTGCGCCCCTTGGTCTCGGGCACCAGGAACCAGGTGAAGACAAGGGTAATCAACGTCATCGCCGCGTAGATCAGGAAGGTCGGGCCGCGGCCAAGACCGTGGACGAGGTCGAGAAAAGTGATCGAGACCAGCATGTTGAACGCCCAGTTGGCGATGGTCGCGAGCGACATGCCGCGGCCGCGCACCGCGAGAGGGAAGATCTCGGCAATCAGCAGCCAGAAGACCGGACCGAGGCCGATGGCGAAGAAGGCGACATAGGCGGCGACCGAGATCACCGTGACCCAGGCGAGGCCACCCTGCATTCCGGCCATGAAGCCGCCGGCGACGGCGAGCAGGGTGACCAGCATGCCCGACAGGCCAACCAGCAGCAGGCGGCGACGGCCGGCGGAATCGAGCAGGCGCATGGCGACGAAGGTCATCACCACGTTCACGAGGCCGACGCCGGCGGTGGCGAGGATGGAGACCGAAGCGGAGGACAGGCCGGCCTTCTGGAAGATGGTGGGCGCGAAATAAATGACCGTGTTGATGCCAGTGATCTGCTGGAACACCGCAAGGCCGATGCCGACGATGAGCGGCATGCGGGCGCGCGGCTCCAGCAGGACGGACCAGGGGGCCGTCGCGCGGCCTTCGCGGGCAAGATCCTGCCGGAGGTCACGCAGTTCGCTCTCGACATCGTGCCCTCCGCGCAGGAAGGCGAGCGATTTGCGCGCAGCCTCACGATGGCCCTTGCCGGCCAGCCAGCGCGGGCTCTCGGGCAAGACCAGCATGCCGGCGAACAGGATGACACCCGGTAGGGCGCCGAGCGCGAGCATCCAGCGCCAGCCATCGCCGCCATGGGAGAACAGGTAGCCGACGCCGTAGGACACCACGATGCCGATGGTGATGTAGGCCTGGTTGATCGTCACGACCGCGCCGCGCTTGTCGCGCGGCGACATCTCGGAAAGGTAGAGCGGCGTGAGCATCGAGGCGACGCCAATGGCGCCGCCGACAAGGACGCGGCCGGCGAGCAGGATTGCCACGCTCCAGGCTGCAGCGGAAAGCAACGCGCCGAGGACGAAGACCGCCGCCGTGACCAGCAGGACGGGGCGGCGGCCGAATTTGTCGGACAGGGTGCCGGCGACGGCAGCGCCTACCGCCGCGGCGCCGAGAGCGATGGCGACGACCACGCCCTGCATTGCCGGACCGAGGTGAAAGACGTGCCGGATGAACAGCAACGCACCCGAGATCACTCCGGTGTCATAGCCGAACAGAAGTCCGCCGAGACCCGCGATGATGGCGATCACCGTGAAATTCATGGCCTTCTCCCGATCGCCGCCGGGAGGGCGGCTCTATCGGGAGATAGACAGCGAGGCTACCGTTTCAATGCGGCGGCCTGGGCGGCAAGCTTGGCGATTCCCGCCCAGTCGCCGGCGCGCAGCGCGGCGGCAGGGGTGAGCCAGGAACCGCCGACGCAGATCACGTTGGCGAGAGCCAGGTAATCGGGCGCGGTGGTGGGAGTGATTCCGCCGGTCGGGCAGAAGGTGACCTCGTGGATCGGCGCGCCGATTGCCTTCAGCATCGGGATGCCGCCGGCCTGCTCGGCCGGAAAGAATTTTTGGTAGCGGAAACCGGCCTCGAGCAGGTGCAGCACCTCGGTCGGCGTTGCGGCACCGGGGAGGAATGGCACGCGGCTTTTCGCCGCCGCGGCATGCACGGCGGGACTGGAGCCGGGCGAGACGACGAATTTGGCGCCGGCTTCCTCGACCTCGCGATATTGCGACGGGGTGAGCACGGTGCCGGCGCCGACGACCATTTCGGGGACCGCTTCGGCCATCGCCGCGATCGCTTCCATCGCCGCCTTCGTGCGCAGCGTGACCTCGACGACGCCGACGCCGCCCTCGATCAGGGCGCGGGCGAGCGGGACGGCATCCGCCGCGTTGTCGATCGTCAGGACCGGGATGACCGGCGAGACGGCGAGCAGGGCATCGAGCCCGTCCTGGCGGTTCATGCGAAGACGCTCGCGCCGAGATCGGCCCCGGCGACGGCGGCGCGGAAGGCGCCGAACAGGTCGCGGCCGATGCCGTGGTGATGCGCCGAGAGATCGACCTCCGGGAGCGGCCGCGCCGCGAATTCCGCCTGATCCACCTGAACCTCCAATATGCCGGCCTCGCAGTCGAGCCTGATCATGTCGCCATCCCTCACCTTCGCCAGCGCGCCGCCGCAGGCGCTTTCCGGCGTCACGTGGATCGCCGAGGGCACCTTGCCGGAGGCGCCGGACATCCGCCCGTCGGTGACGAGGCCGACCTTGAAGCCGAGATCCTGCAACACGCCGAGGGGCGGTGTCAGCTTGTGCAAT
>JAJZFF010000028.1 GCA_021805485.1 Pseudomonadota bacterium | reverse complement strand
GCGATGCCGAGCGCGGAGGCGACGGCGGCAGCGGTGCGGGCATTGTCGCCGGTGAGCAGCACGGTCTGGACCCCCATCGCGCCGAGCCGGCGCACCGCCTCCGCCGCCCCGGGCTTGATCGGATCGGTGACGGCGATCAGTCCGAGCCGCCTTGGTTCGGGATCGAGCCAGGCGACCTGCATGATGCTGCGGCCCTGCGCCGCCAGCCCCGCCGCCTCCTCGGGATCGACCACCACCCCGTGCTCGGCGAGGAGTTGTGGCGTGCCGATCGCCAGCCGCCGCCCCTGGACGCGGGCGATGATGCCCTTGCCCGGATGGTCCTCGAGCGCCTCGGGCGCGGGCCGGTCCAGCCCCTCGGCGCGGGCGAGCACGGCGCGTGCCAGCGGATGGGTGCTGCCCGCCTGCGCCGCGGCCGCCAGTGACAGCAGCGCCGCCTCGCCGATCCCGTCGGGGCGGATTTCCGAGACCACCGGGCGGCCCTCGGTGACGGTGCCGGTCTTGTCCAGCACCAGCGTATCGACCGCGTGCGCCCGCTCCAGCGCCTCGGCATCGCGGATGAGGATTCCCGCGCGCGCCGCCGCGCCGGTGCCGGCGAGCAGCGCCGCCGGTGTCGCCAGACCGAGCGCGCAGGGACAGGCGATCACCATCACCGCGACGGCGGCCAGCAGCCCCTGAGCGAAATCACCGGCGACCAGCCACCAGCCGAGCAGCGCCAGCGCGGCGATCGCCAGCACGACCGGCACGAACACGGCGGCGACCTGGTCGACCAGCCGCTGCACCGGCGCTTTCGTCGCCTGCGCGCCCTCGACCAGGGCGATGATCCTCGCCAGCGCGCTGGCCTCGCCGACCGCAACGGTGACGACGCGCAGCAGGCCGCTGCCATTGATCGCGCCGCCGATGACGGCATCGCCGGGCTGCTTGGCCACCGGCAGGCTCTCGCCGGTGAGCAGGCTCTCATCGGCCTGGCTATGGCCCGCGAGGACGCGGCCATCGACCGGAATGCGCTCGCCGGGGCGGACCACGACGACGTCCCCCGGCACGATGGCGGCAACGGCGAGGTCGAGTTCGGCGCCATTGCGTTCGACCCGGGCGCGCTCGGGGCGCAGCGCCATCAGCGCGCGGATCGCCACGCCGGTCGCCCGCTTGGCCCGCGCCTCGAGGAGCTTGCCGAACATCACCAGGGTGATGACGACCGAAGCGGCCTCGAAATCGGTATGCCCGTCGTGGCCCCTGGCGACGAGGAAGAGGCTGTAGCCGTAGGCGGCGGAGGTACCGAGGGCGACGAGCAGGTCCATGTTGCCGGTGCCGGCGCGCAGCGCCTTCCAACCGGCGCGATAGAAGCGGGCGCCGAGGCCGAACTGAACCGGCGTCGCCAGCGACAGCGCCAGCCAGCCTGGCACCGCGATGCCAACCATCGGCAGCATCAGCGGCAGGCTCAGCATCGCGGCCACGGCCACCTGCACGGAAAGCCCACGCAACCGCCGCTGCTCCGCGGCCGCCCGGGCACGGTCGCGCTCGGCATCGCCGGTGAGCAGATCGGCACCATAGCCCGCCGCTTGCACCGCCTCGATCAGCGCCGCCGGGCGCGGCGCGATGCCGCTGACGCGCGCGTGCTCGGTCGCGAGATTGACCTGGACCCCCCTTACCCCCGGCACGGCGGCCAGCGCGCGCTCCACGCGGCCGACGCAACTGGCGCAGGTCATGCCGGTAATGGCGAATTCCCGCGTCTCCTCCGGCACGTCGTAGCCGGCGTCGGCGACCGCCTCGGCCAGGCGGGCGGGATCGGCCAGCGCCGGATCGAAGCTCACCGACGCGCTCTCGGACGCCAGATCGACACGCGCCTCCACGCCGGGGACGGCGTCGAGCGCGCGCTCGACCCGTCCGGCGCAGGTCGCGCACGTCATTCCGGCGATCGGCAGCCGGAGCTGCTCGCGCGGCGCCGCCGCGACCCCGTCCATCACCCGAGCCGGCCCTGCCGGCTACCCGGCGGCCACCTCGGCACCGAAGCCGGCCTTGCGGACCGCCTCCACCAGTGCCGCCGGGTCGGCGCCGCCGCGCACCACGGCGCGGCCACGCTCGAGATCGACCTCGGCGGCCTCGACACCCTCGATGCGCGCGAGCACGCGCGAGACCGAGCGGACGCAGCCATCGCAGTGCATGCCCTGGATGGCCAGAACGACGCCGGGCCGCGGCACGGACCCGGCGGATTGAGCGGAAGCGGACATGGCGTGTCTCCGGAACATCGGGCAAGGATTTCAGCACAGCATATAGGCAGCCCGGCAGCGTGCGGCGACGCATGGCTGCACGGTTTCCGCCGCCTTGCCCTCGCCGCCATCCAAGGCGACAAGGCAGCCATGGAGTTCCCTCCCGCGCTGCCCGAGGACGGACTGCCCGCTGGCCAGCGCGCCTGGGCGATGGCGACCATCGCGCTGACGATTTCGCTCGCCGTGCTGGACGCCGCCGCGGTCAACGTCGCGCTGCCGACCATCGCGCGCGATCTGCGCGCCACGCCGATGGCGGCGATCTGGGTGGTCAACGCCTTCCAGCTCGCGGTGATGGTCTCGCTGCTGCCGCTGGCCTCGCTCGGCGACAGTCTCGGCTACGCCCGCGTCTATCGCGCCGGGCTGGCGATCTTCACCGCCGGCGCGCTGGCCTCGTTTGCCTGCGCCTTCACCGGCTCGCTGGCCCTCCTGACGGTGGCCCGCGTCGCCCAGGGCTTCGGCGCCGCCGGCATCATGAGCGTGAACACCGCCCTGGTGCGCGTCATCCATCCGCGCGACCGGCTTGGGCGCGGGCTCGGCATGAACGCACTGATCGTGGCGATCTCCTCCGCCGCGGGCCCGACCGTCGCCGCCGGCGTTCTCGCCATCGCCTCCTGGCCCTTCCTGTTCGCGATCGATATCCCGTTCGGCATCGCCGCCCTCATCATCGCTCGGCGCACCCTGCCCGACAGCGCCGGCACGGGGCACCGCTTCGACATGCCGAGCGCACTGCTCAACGCCCTCGCCTTCGGGCTGCTGATCACCGCGATCAGCGGCTTCGCCCATGGGCTCGGCGCGCGTCTCGCCGGGCTCGAACTGCTCGGCGCGGCGATCACCCTGGCGCTGCTGGTCGAGCGCCAACGGGCAAAGACGGCACCGCTGTTCCCCATTGATCTGCTGCGCCGGGCCGATTTCGCGCTCGCCGTCGGCACCTCGGTCGGCGCCTTCGGGGCGCAGACCCTGGCGCTGGTTTCGCTGCCCTTCTTCCTCCAAGGCCCGCTCGGGCGGAATCAGGTGGAAACCGGCTTGCTGATGAGTGCCTGGCCGGCATCCCTGGCGCTGGTCGCGCCGATCTCGGGCCGCCTCGCAGACCGGTATCCGCCGGGAATCCTGTGCGGGATCGGCCTCGGCGCCATGCTCGCGGGGCTCCTCGCCCTGGCGCAGCTGCCGGCGCAGCCAACCGGGCTGGACATCGTGTGGCGGATGGGCATTTGCGGCATCGGCTTCGGCCTCTTCCAGTCCCCGAACAACCGCGCCATGCTGGCTGCCGCGCCGGCGGGGCGCAGCGGCGGGGCCAGCGGCATGCTGTCCACCGCGCGGCTGACGGGGCAGACCGTCGGGGCGGCACTCGTCGCCCTGGTGTTCGCCCTCGGCGGAACCGACGCGGCGCGGGTGACATTGCTGCTCGCGGCGAGCTTCTCGGCCACCGGCGCGGTGGTGAGTTCGGTGCGCCTGGCCCGGCCCGGGCGGCGCGCAGCGCAACAGGAGGCGGATTGAGTTGCCCGAACAAGGTCCCTACGAGCGTCTCGGCGTCGGCCGGACCGCCAGCGCGGACGAGATCCGCCGCGCCTATCGCAAGCTGGCCAAGCAGAACCACCCGGACCTGAACCCCGGCGACCGGGCGGCCGAAGATCGCTTCAAATCCATTTCCGCCGCCTACGAGCTGCTCTCGGATGCGGAGAAGCGCGCCCGCTACGACCGCGGCGAGATCGACGCGTCCGGCCAGGAGAAGCCGGAGCGGCCCTATTACCGCAGCCACGCCGAGGGCGCCGAGGGCACGCGCTACGGCGCACGTCACCGTCCGCGGAGGCCCGCGGGCGGTGACGGCGATAGCGGCCTCTCGGAAGAGGATCTGGGCGACATCCTCGGCAGCTTTTTCCGCTCCGGCGGCGGCGAGGGAATGCGTTTGCGCGGCCAGGACCATCTCTACCACCTCACGGTCAGCTTCCTCGAAGCCGTCAACGGCGCGACGCGGCGCATCACCCTGCCCGACGGCAAGGACATCGCCGTGCGCATCCCTCCCGGCCTCGCCGAGGGCCAGGTGCTGCGCCTCGCCGGCCAGGGCGGGACCGGCCTCAATGGCGGCCCGCCGGGCGACGCGCTGGTGGAGATCGCGGTCGCACCGCATCCGCACTTCCGCCGCGAGGGCGGCGACATCCATCTCGAGCTGCCGGTCAGCCTCAAGGAGGCGGTGCTTGGCGCCAAGATCGACGTGCCCACCGTCGCCGGGCGCGTCAGCCTCGCCATTCCTCCCGGCTCGGACAGCGGCACCCGCCTGCGCCTGCGCGGGCGCGGCGTGCCGGCCCATGGCGGCAGACCGGCGGGCGACCAGTACGTGACGCTGAAGGTCAGCATCGGCGCCGCCGACACGGCTCTGACGGAATTCCTGCGCGGCTGGTCGCCGTCCGAGGCCGCCGATCCGCGCCGCCATCTGACGGAGGGGGCATGATCACCGAGCAAACCGTCTGCACCCTCGTCGTGGGGCTCGATCCCGACGCCCTGGCCCGCTGGATCGAGGCCGCCTGGGTGCGGCCCGAGCGCCACGCCGGCGGCTTCGTGTTCCGCGAGATCGACCTCGCCCGGGTGCGGCTGATTCACGAACTCACCGCCGATCTTGCCATCGACGAGGAGACGCTGCCGGTGGTGCTGGGCCTGCTCGACGAGGTGCACGCGCTGCGGCGGCGGCTGCGTCTGGTCTGCGGCGCGATCGAGACCGCCGGCCCGCCCGGGCTGCGGCGCGAGATCGCCGAACGGCTCGCGCGCGCCGGGCACGCGATGGA
>JAJZFF010000526.1 GCA_021805485.1 Pseudomonadota bacterium | reverse complement strand
CTTGGCGCCCGCGCATGCCTGATCGAGAGGAGGGACGTCCGCCATGCTGGCTCGCCGCGCGCTGATCGCTGGCCTGTCGCTGTTCGCCGCGACCCGAGCCCGTGCCGCGCCGGAGGCGACGGCGGTGGTGATGCCGGCCCCGGGGCGGCGGGCCTGGGCGAGGGAGGTGCCGCTCATTCGCGTCGGCCTGCTCGGCGGCGAGAACGATGCCGACCGGCTCGCGCGCTGGGACGGCTATATCAAGCTGCTGCAGGCGACGTTCGACGTCCCGGTGAAGCCGCTGATGGCGGCCGATTATGCCGGGGTGATCCAGGCCTTCGCCGCCCGCCAGGTGGAGCTCGCCTACATGAGCCCGGCCGCCTACGCCGCCGCCTGGCTCGAAAGCAGCGGCGACATCGAGCCGCTGGTGACCGCGGAGGAGGCCGATGGCTCCACGTCCTACGTCTCGGTGATGTATGTGCGCGCCGATTCCGCCATCACCGATCTGGTCGGAATGCGCGGGCATTCGCTGGCCTGGGCAGACCCCAACAGCGCCTCCGGCTATCTCATCCCGCGCGCCGAATTCCGCGGTCTCGGCATCGATCCGGAGACCTATTTCAGCCGCACCGGCTTCGCCGGCGGGCATGAGCAGGCAGTGATCGCCGTGCTCAACCACCAGTACGATGCCGGCGTCACCTGGACCTCGGGCATTGGCGATCCCGCCCGCGGCTATACGCGCGGGGCGCTGCGCAGCATGGTGGACAAGTCGATGATCGCCATGAAGGACCTGCGCATCATCTGGCGCTCGCGCCCGATCCGGAACGGCCCGCTCGCCGTGCGGGCCTCGACGCCGGCTTCCTTCCGCGCCGACATGCTGGCCTTCCACCTCGCGCTGCCGGTGGAGCATCCGGACATCTACCACGCCGTGGACATGGGTACGAGCAAGGGCTGGGTGCCGGTGCGTCAGGAGGACTATGCCGTCTTCATCGACATGCTGAAGCAGGAGGCGGTGGAGCGTCGGCGGCGGCGATGAGTGCGAGCCTCGAGGCGCGCTGGCGGGCGCGCCGGCGCCGGCGGCGCATCGCCGTGCTGGCGTGGGGCGGGGCCCTGGCCGCGGCGGTTCTGGCCAGCGCCTGGTTCGTGGAACTCTCCCCCACGGTCCTGATCGCCGGTCTGCCCCGCATCGGCGTCTATTTCGCCAAGCTGGTCCCGACCCTGCATGCCGCCAGCCTGTTCGCTGGCCCGGCCACGGAGGGCTCGCTGGCCTACTGGTACTACCGGCTCGATCTCTGGCTGTTCCTGCTGCTGCAGACGAGCCAGATGGCGGCGCTGGCGACGCTGCTGGGCGGCCTCATCGGCCTGGCGCTGTGCTTCCCGGCCAGCGCCAACCTGGCGCCGTGGCGCGGCGTGTTCCTCCTCGCCAGGCGCCTCTTGGACCTGCTGCGCTCGGTGCCCGACCTGGTCTATGCGCTCATTCTGGTCTGGGCCTTCGGGGTCGGTCCGCTCGCCGGGGTGGCCGCGATCACGCTGCACAGCGCCGGGGCGCTCGGGAAACTCTTCGCCGAGGTGGTGGAGAACGCCGACATGCGCCCCTTCGAGGCGGTGCGCGCGGCGGGCGGCGGCGTGGCGGCGGCGATCCGCTACGCCATCGTGCCGCAGGTGGCGCCGAATTTCCTCAGCTACGCGTTGCTGCGGTTCGAGATCAACGTGCGCGGGGCGAGCGTCATCGGCTTCGTCGGCGCCGGCGGCATCGGCCAGGAGCTCTATACCGTCATCAGCTTCAACTATTACCAGGAGATCAGTGCCATCCTGGTGCTGATCATGATCACCGTGAGCGTGATCGATCTGGTCTCGGAGCGGCTGCGCACCATGGCGATGGCGGCATGATGCCGGCGCCCGAGCTGCCGGATGCCGCGTCCGTCGCGCGGGCGCGGGCGCGCTGGCCCGGGGCCTTCGGGCCGACGCGGGCGCGCCGGCTGGTGCGGATGGGCGCGGCGCTGACGGGTCTGCTCTGGCTCGGCGCGCTGTTCTGGTGGTTCGACATCACCCCGGCGCGGCTGGCACACGGGATCGCCGGCGTGGCGGTGATCCTGCGCCTGATGGTGCCCCCCGCGCCCGGCGCGCAGCTCGCCGACATCCTGCGTGGGCTCGGGGAGAGCCTGGCGATGGCGCTGCTGGGCACCCTGGCCGCCGCGCTGCTGGCGTTGCCGCTCGGTCTGCTCGGCGCCCGCTCGATCCTCGTCAACCGGCTCGCCCATTTCAGCGTCCGCCGGCTGTTCGATGGGTTGCGCGGCATGGACCAGCTGATCTGGGCGCTGGCGTTCGTGCGTGCGGTGGGGCTTGGTCCGCTCGCCGGCGTGCTGGCGATCGCCGCGGCCGAGGTTGCGGTGCTGGCCAAGCTCTATGCCGAGGCGATCGAGAACGCCGATCCGCGTCAGACCGAGGCGGTGCGCGCCACCGGCGGCGGCCGGCTGGCGGTGATCCGCTTCGGCCTGCTGCCCCAGGTTCTGCCGGTGATGCTGGCGCAGACGCTCTACGCCTTCGAGAGCAACACGCGCAGTGCGGCCGTTCTTGGCGTCGTCGGCGCCGGCGGCATCGGGCTGCAGATCGCCGAGCGGATCAAGGTCCGCTATTGGAACGAGGTCGCCTTCATCATCCTGCTGATCCTGGCGACCGTCGCGGTGATCGACACGCTCTCGGGCCGGCTGCGGCGCCGGCTGGGGTAGCGGGATCGATCGGCCTGGAACACGCGAGATAGGCGCGGCCGGCGAGAGTTGCGGCCGCGCCCGCCGCGGTCAGGTGCGGATCGTGCTGATCTGGATCACCGGCTGGATGTTCGTGTAGTTCGGAACGTCGGCCATGATCTCCTTGGCGTGGGGGCCGAAGGCGCCCTGGAACGCCTCGACATTGTCGAAATAGAGGTGGCCCATCGCGGCGTAGGTCGCGGGTGCCCCCGGCGCGCCACCGGCCAGGCCCTGATCGACCTCGCTCTTCTTCAGCGCCGCGCCGAGCTTGCTCGCCACCATCGGCATGTGGCTCTTGCAGTAATAGTCGATGTCGAACTTGCTGCCGTCGCTGTTCGGATAGAACACGCTGACCTTGATCATTCTGGTTTCCTCTCCGGAGCCGTTACTGTCTCACCTGGGCACGTCGCGTGAGCGCGCGGTCTGAGTGCGTCACCGGGGCGCGCCGCCAAGGCCGTCCTGCATAGCCGGGTTCGCCGTCGGTTTCTATCTCTGGCTGCGGCTGGCTCTGCTGCGGCTGGGGTCAGCCGCCGCTGGATCCGCTCAGGCGAGCAGGCGGGCGAGACGCTCCGGCACGTCCGCCCCGGACCAGTCGATCGGACCCTCCCAGCGCGCCCGGGCCAGCCCCTTGGCATCGAGCAGGAACGTCGTCGGGATGCCGCGCAGCTTGAACGCCGTCAGAGCATCCCCCTCCGGATCGAGCCAGACCGGCAGATGCGTGAGGTGGTGGCTGTCATAAAAGGCCCGCACCACCGCGGCGCCGCCGCGATCCATCGCCACCGGCAGCACCGTGATCGGCGAAGCGCCGCCGGCGAGCCTGGCCGCCAGCGCATCCAGCGCCGGCATTTCAGCCACGCAGGGGGCGCACCAGGTTGCCCAGAGATTGAGCAGCACGCCGCGCCCGGCGAATTCGGCCAGCCGGCGCGCGGCGCCATCGGCGCCTTGCACGCTGAGCTCCGGCAGCGCTTCCGCCGGCACCAGCAGCGTCAGATTGTGCCGTTGCGCGACCCCGTCGGCCCGCGCCGGCCGTTGCGCGACCCCGTCGGCCCGCGCCGGCCGTTGCGCGACCCCGTCGGCCCACACGGGCCGCTGCGCCACCCCGGCGGCGGACGCGGCGAGGATGAGCATGGTCCGGCGCGAGATTGGATGCATGCGCCAATGTCGCGCCGCGGCGGGCGGGTTGCAAGCCGGTCTCAGCGCTCCCACGCCTCCGCGCTGGCGCCGGCGAGAGAGCGGATGCGGTCCTCGTCGGCTGCGAGCTCGGCGGCCGGGCCGGCATGGGTGATGACGCCGTGGTCGAGGACATAGGCGAAATCCGCGATCTCGAGGCTCTGGCGGACATTCTGCTCCACCAGCAGCACCGTGATGCCCTCCGCGCGCATCTCGGCGATGATGCGGAAAACCTCGCGCACCACCAGCGGCGCCAGGCCCTGCGAGGGCTCGTCGAGGATCAGCACGCGCGGATTGAGCAGCAATGCGCGCGCGATGGCGAGCATCTCCTGCTCCCCGCCGGAAAGCTGCCGGCCGCGATTGTCACGCCGTTCGGCGAGGCGGGGAAAGACGCTGTAGACGCGCGCCATCGTCCACGGGCCCTTGCGCTCCAGCGGCACGCGTAGATTCTCGGCGACCGTGAGGTTGGGAAAGATCCGCCGCCCCTCGGGCACGAAGCCGACCCCGTGGGCGGCGATGCGGTAGCTCGGCCAGCGCGTGGTCTCGACCCCGAAGACCCGGACATGGCCGGAGCGGGGCACGACGAGATGCATCAGCGTGCGCAGCGTCGTCGATTTGCCGGCGCCGTTGCGCCCGAGCAAGGTGGTGACCTTGCCTTCGGCGACAGCGAGATCGACGCCGTGCAGGATATGGCTCTTGCCGTAATAGGTGTGCAGGCCTTCGGCCTCGATCGCGTTCATGCCGACTGCCCGAGATAGGCCGCCTGCACCGCTTCGTTGGCGGCGATCTCCGCCGGCGTGCCCTCGGCCAGCAGGCAGCCCTGCTCGAGTACGGTGATGCGGTCAGCGAGGTGGAACACGACGCGCATGTCATGCTCGATGAGCACGATGGTGTAGCCGCTGTCGCGATGCAGGCGGCGGATCAGCGCGGCGATCTCGAAGGTCTCCTGCTCACCCATCCCCGCGGTCGGCTCGTCGAGCAGCAGCAGCCGCGGGCGCAGCGCCAGCGCCATGGCGATTTCGGCGGCGCGTTGATCGCCATGCGCGAGTTCGCCGACCTTGCGCTCGGCTCGATCCGTGAGCCCGGCGAGCGCGATCGCGGTGCCGATCTCGTGCGCGATCGCCTCCTGGCGCGCGCGGCGCAGGAAGATGC
>JAJZFF010000043.1 GCA_021805485.1 Pseudomonadota bacterium | reverse complement strand
CGAGCTGATCGATGAAATGGGCGGCGGTCGACCCCGTGCCGAGGCCCACGCGCATTCCGGATTCGACGAGGCCGACGGCCAGCCGCGCGGCCGCACGCTTGCCATTTTCGAAATCGGTTCCCATGCGATTTGCCCCCTTCAGTCTGCCCATCGTCCGGCGGCATCGCGATCCGCGAGCCAGATCAGGCGTCCGACCGGCCTGAGGCGGGCGGCGGGCACGTCACGATCCGAACCGCTCAGGACGCGATCGAGCATGTCGCGCTTGCCGGCGCCGGAGACGAGAAACACCACGACCCGCGCGCTTTCGAGGATCGGGTAGGTCAGCGTGACGCGTGCTTCCGGGCGTCCCTTGGTCACCGGAATCACCCAGCGTTGCCGTTCACCGAGCAGATCGTCCTGACCGGGCAGAAGTGACGCGGTATGACCGTCATCGCCCATGCCAAGCAGGCAAAGATCAAAGAATGGCCTCGAAGGATCGAGAGTCGCTGCGCCATGGACCTCGGCCAGATCCCGCTGATATGCCGCGGCGGCCTGATCGACCGTCATCCCGTCGAACGGCACCTGATGCAGGCGGGGCGCCGCCGGCAGATGCGCGGTCAGGGCGTCGCGGATCATCCGGACATTGCTCTTGTCGTCATCCGGCGCGACGAACCGCTCATCGCCGAGAACGAGATCGATGCGTGTCCAGTCGATGCTGTCGCGCCAGGGCGCAGCAGCCAGCCGTTCGTACAATGCCCGCGGCGTCGATCCGCCGGCGAGGCCGGCCACGAACCGGCCGCGCGCGGCGGCGGCCTCTTCCGCAAAGAGGCGCGCTCCGTATTCGGCGAAGGCTTTCGCATCGGGCACGACGACGAGTTCGCCACGCACAGGTTTCATCAGCGTCTCCCCTCGAGCACGAAGCGCATCATCGCTTCGGCAAAGCCATCTTCCTCATTGCCGCGTGTGGCATGATCCGCCTTCCGCTTGACACTGTCATCGGCATTGCCCATCGCGATGGAAAGGCCGCTGCGGGCAAACATGGCAACATCGTTCGGCATGTCGCCGATGGTCGCGATACGCTCGTGCGGGATGCCGAGCTCGCTCGACATCGCATCCACCACCGCGCCCTTGTTCGCATGTGCGCTGGTGATATCGAGATAATAGGGCTGCGAGCAGTCCGCCGTCACGCCGTCACCGAACGCCTTGTGCGCGGCGGCAAGGCAGGATTTCATACGCTCGGCGTCATCGGTCACCCCGACGATCTTCACGACGCCATGAAGAGACGATACATCGTAGCGCTCGACGGTCTCCGGCTCGAACGCGACGGTACGCTGTTCGCGATCGACATGCGGCGCCGCGGCATCGCGGACCAGCCAGCGATCATGCGTGTAGACCCAGGCATCGAGGCCATGGTCATCGAGCAGATCGATGGCCTTGCCGATCACGTCGTCCTGCAGGTCGTGCGAGGCGACGACGCGGCTGAAATCGGGGGCCATCATCACGCCACCGTTGAACCCGGCCAGCGGCGTGTCGATGGCGAGCGGTTCGCTCAGCATCCGCATGCCGCGCGGCGGCCGCCCGCTGGTGATCGCGAAGCGGATGCCCGCCTCGCGAAGCGCATCGACCGCCTGCTTCGTCGCCGCCGTCAGGCGCTTGTCATTGGTGACCAGGGTGCCATCGACATCGGCAATCACGAGATCGACCGCGCGGCTCATTGCCCGCTCTCCGCCGGATCGAGCGCGACCGGTCGCCAGCGCCGCGTCGGCTCATCATCCGCAAGCAGCTTGTCCGCCGCATCCGGTCCCGCGCTGCCGCTGCGGTAGTTCGGGAAATCGGCGGCTCGGTCTCTGCCCCAGGCGTCCAGAACACGGCCGACCACACGCCACGTCTCCTCGACCATGTCTGCCCGCTGGAACAGGGTCTGATCGCCGATCATGCAATCATACAGAAGGGTTTCGTAGCCGACGTTCGGTTCCGGTTCGAAACGGTCACGATATCTGAACTGCATCCGGGCGGGCGCCAGCCGCATGGTCTGGCCGGGTTGCTTCACCTCGAACTCGATGGCGATGCCTTCATCGGGCTGGATACGCAGAACCAGCCAGTTCGGCGGCAGGCCATCGAGCGATGCGCCCTGGAACGGCGCCAGCGGCTGCTTGCGGAAGCGGATGGCGATTTCGGTCATCCGCTCGGAAAGATGCTTGCCGGTGCGAATGTAGAACGGCACGCCGGCCCAGCGCCAGTTGTCGATGGCAAGCCGCAACGCGACATAGGTTTCGGTATTCGAGTCCGCAGCAACACCTGGCTCCTCGCGATAGCCGCGCGCCGATTGGCCGGACACCTCGCCCGCGCCATACTGGCCACGCACGGCATCCTCCGGACGCAAGGTGCGGATGGCGGAGAAGAGTTCCAGCTTCTTGTCGCGGATCGCCTCGGCCCGCACACCAACCGGCGGTTCCATCGCCACCATGGCGACGAGCTGGAAGACGTGGTTCGGCACCATGTCGCGCAACGCGCCGGCCTGCTCGTAGAATTTCGCCCGTCCCTCGACGCCGACCGTCTCGGCGACGGTGATCTGCACATGGTCGATTCGATCGCGATTCCAGAGCGGATCGAAGATTCCGTTGCCGAACCGCAACGCCATGATGTTCTGAACGGTTTCCTTGCCAAGAAAATGGTCGATCCGGTAGATCTGCCGCTCGTCGACCACGCTCAGAAGCCGCCGGTTCAGGTCCTGAGCCGATGCAAGGTCGTGGCCGAACGGCTTTTCGATGATGATCCGCCGCCACGTCCCCCCGCCCGACTCATCCTCGGTCACGAGGCCGGCCTTGCCCAGATGCTCGACGATCGGTGCGAAGAACCGGTCGGCCACCGCAAGGTAGAACAGCCGGTTGCCGCCCGTGCCTTGCGAATTTTCGATCGCTTCGAGGCGGGACTTCAGGGTTTCGTAGAATTCGTCCCTGGTGAAATCACCCTGAACGTAATCGGCATGCGCCGTCAGGCGATCCCATGCGGCGTCGTCAACTTGCTTGATCTGGTCTTCGGCTTCCGGATCGCCGACGAAGCTCTCCAGCATCTCGCGCAGCGAGCCGGTCCAGTGCTTTGCGTCGAGGTCGGCGATATCGGCGCCAAGCAGGCCGAACTTCTCGGGCACCAGGCCGGTATTCGCAAGATTGTAGAGCGCCGGCACCAGCAGCCGCTTGGTCAGATCCCCCGCGGCACCGAAAATCACGACGCTGCAAGGGCCCGCGGGGGAGGCCGAGGCGGCGCCGGAGGATCCGGCCTCTGACCGGAGCGGGTGTTTTGCCAGCGGGTTCATGCGCCACCTCCCTGCTTGGCAGCAGCCGGTCCCTGCTCGACATGACCGCCGAAGCCCTGTCGCATGGCAGACAGGATCTTCTCGCCGAACGTATGATCGAGCCGGGAGCGGAACCGCGCATAGAGTGCGGCGGTGAGCACATCGGCCGGAACCGCCTCCTCGATCGCGGCGTTGATCGTCCAGCGTCCCTCGCCGGAATCCTCGACATAGCCGCTGTAGTCGGAAAGCGCCCCGTCGCGCGCCAGTGCCGCGGCAGTCAGGTCGAGCAGCCAGGACGAGATCACGCTGCCGCGCCGCCACACCTCGGCAATGTCGGCGACATCGAGGTCGTAGCGTTCGGCTTCGGGCAACGCATCGGCGCAGCGGTTGCGCAGGATCGCGAAGCCTTCCGCATAGGCCTGCATCAACCCGTATTCGATGCCGTTGTGCACCATCTTCACGAAATGCCCGGCGCCGTTCGGGCCGGCATGGATGTAGCCAAGCTCGGCACGCTCGTCCCGTCCCTCGCGCCCCGGCGTCGGTTCGATTTCCCCACGCCCCGGCGCCAGGGTTCGAAACACGGGGTCGAGCCGCCGGACGATGGCGTCGTCGCCCCCGATCATCATGCAGTAGCCGCGTTCGAGCCCCCAGACTCCGCCCGAGGTACCGACATCGACGAAATGGATGCCCTTGCGTTTCAACCGCGCGGCATGGGCGATATCGTCGCGATAGAAGCTGTTGCCGCCATCGATGACCACGTCATCCTGCCCGAGAAGGTCGCCGAGCGCGTCGACGGTCTCGCTCGTCACCTGCCCGGCCGGAAGCATCACCCAGACCGAACGCGGTGGCTCCAGAGCCTTCACGAGGCCTGCGAGATCGCGCGCGCCGGTCGCCCCTTCCTTCTCGAGCTTTTCGACGGATTCTGCCGATTTGTCGAAAACCACACAGTCGTGGCCGTCTCGCATCAGCCGGCGGACAATGTTGGCGCCCATCCGGCCAAGGCCGATCACACCAATCTTCATGGCTCTGTCTCCGTTCCTGTTGCCGCGCCATGCCGCTGACGGTCCCACGACGCGGGGCCGCCGGGCATGACGCTCGTCAATGGTCTCCGGTCGGGCGCGGAGCTGCGCGCCCGCAAGATTCAGGCGAAGGCGTGGTCGATGGCCTTCTCCAGTTCGGCGAGCCCCGCGTCCACCTCGGCAAGGTGAACGCGGATGGCCCGGCGTTCGCGTTCGACGAGAACGCCGAGATCTCCCTCCGCCTGCGCCCCCTTCACCTGGCCGAAACTGTAGCGGTGGCCGGGCACGGGGAAATCCGCCGCGTCATCGGCAGTAATCTGCAGGAAGACGCCGCTGTTCGGCCCACCCTTGTAGGCCTGCCCGGTGGAGTGCAGGAAGCGCGGGCCGAAGCCGACACAGGTCGCGACCTTGCGGGCATCGCGCAACCGCAGGCGAATCGCCTCCAGCTTCGCCTCGTGCGCCCGCGTGTGTTCGATATAGGCGAGCAGGCCGATATAGTCGCCCGCGTGGGCGCGCTGGAAATGGTGCTTCAGCCAGGCCGACAAAGTGTTGTGACGGCCGAGCGCCTCGGCGTTCGCCGGGTCGGCGTAGACGGCGATGCCGTTCTCGCGGAACACCGGATCGGGGGCGGCGACGGGCGCGCCCTTCTCATAGGCATCGGTCAGGGCGCGGGTCTTGATCTTGCTCGCCTCGACGTCGGGCTGGTCGAACGGGTTGATGCCGATGATGGCGCCGGCGACCGCGGTCGCCATCTCCCAGCGGA
>JAJZFF010000600.1 GCA_021805485.1 Pseudomonadota bacterium | reverse complement strand
CCGATCCGCCCGCGCGCCGCCGCCGCCGCGCGCCGCAGATCGTAGCCGGCGACGTCGAGCCGCCCCTCGCTCGGCGGCAGCAGGCCGCACAACATGCGGAACGTGGTCGATTTTCCCGCCCCGTTCGCGCCGAGCAGGCCAAAGATCTCGCCGCGGCGCACCTCGAAACTCACGGCATCGACGGCGGTGAAATCGCCGAACCGCCGCGTCAGCCGCTCCACCGCGATGACGGTCTTCGCCGCCTCGGCCGCCGGCATCGGCGGGGCAGGGGAGGGGGCCGCAGGCGTTGCCGCCCCGCCGCGCAGGCGGAGCAGTTCGTCGACGAACCCGTCCTCGAAGCGCGGCGCCGCCGGCAGCGCCTCGATCCCCGGCGGTCCGCGCCAGGGCGCCGCATCGCTCACCACCCGCACGAAACGTCCCTCGATGACGGTGTCGATCACCCCCGGTGCTGTGGCGAGGGCCGCCTGCAGCCGCCGTCGTTCGCCCTCGGGTGCGGCGACGCGAAAGGTCCGTCCCGCCATCGGCGCGGTGAACTGCGCCGGCGGGCCGTGCGCCAGCAGCCGCCCCTCGTGCAGGAGCAACACAGCGCGGCAGCGCGCCGCCTCGTCGAGATAGGCGGTGCTGAACAGCACCGTCACCCCCTCATGCGTGGTCAGCCGGTCGATGATCTCCCACAATTCCCGGCGCGACACCGGATCGACGCCGACGGTCGGCTCGTCGAGCAGCAGCAGCCGTGGCGGATGCACGAGCGTGCAGGCCAGGCCGAGCTTCTGCTTCATCCCGCCCGAAAGCCGCCCGGCCCGCCGCGCGGTGAAGGGGGCGAGGCCGGTCATCGTCATCAGCTCGGCATAGCGTGCGGGCCGTTCCGCTGCCGAGACGCCCTGCAAATCGGCGTAGAGGTCGAGATTTTCGCGGACCGTCAGATCCTCGTAGAGCCCGAAGCGCTGCGGCATGTAGCCGATCCGCCCCTGCACCGCGAGCGGATCGCGCCGCACATCGATGCCGAGCACCTCGATCGCGCCGCGATCCGGGCGCAACAGCCCGGCGATCAGCCGCATCAGCGTGGTCTTGCCCGCGCCGTCGGCGCCGATCAGGCCGGTCACCCCGCCATGCGGCACCACGGCGCTGACCGCGTCCACCGCCGCAATCTCCCGCCCGCCGCCGCTGAACCGCCGGCAGACCCGGTCGAGGCGCAAGGCCGGCGTGTCACCGTCCGCCATCATGGTCCGGCAAGCAGCCGGTCGCCCCGGTTGCCGGCGCGGTCTTGTCGATCCGCACCGTCGCCGGCATGCCGAGCCGCAACTGCCCGCGCGGATCGCAGACATAGACCCGTATCCGGTAGACCAGCGCGGTGCGCAGTTCCGGGCTTTCGATGGTTCGCGGGGTGAATTCGGCGGTGGGCGAAATGTACCCGATCCAGCCGCGATACCGCGTGCCGGGAAAACTGTCGGTACTCACCGAGGCCGTCATGCCGGGCCGCAGCCGGCCGAGTTCCGCCTCCGGCACATAGGCGCGCACCCAGAGCGGGGAGGGGAGGGCGATGGTGAACACGGGTGTGGCCGGCGAGGCCATGTCGCCCGGCTCCAGGATCCGGTCCTCGATCACGCCGTCCGCCGGGGCATGCAGCTTCGTCTCGTCAAGGTTGCGCCGGGCGAGGGCGACGGCTGCGGCGGCTTCCCGCCATGCCGCGCGCGCGGCGGCGATGTCCTCGGCGCGCGGCCCCTTCACCGCGAGAAGATAGGCCTGCCGCGCGGCCTGATACTGGTCCCGTGCCGCGCGGAAGGCGGCCCGCGCGTTGTCCCGGTCCTGAAGGCTCGCGGCGCTCTTCCGGCTCAGCGATTCAAGGCGGCGATACACCCTGCCATCGTTGTCGGCCTGCGCCTTCAGGGCGTCCATCGTGGCCTTCGCCTGGGCGATCTCCTCGGGGCGGGAGCCGGCCAGCATCCGCGCGGGCGTCGCCTTCCGGTTCGCCATGGCGGCCTCGGCCTGCGCGAGCGCCGCCGCATAGCTGGTATCGTCCAGCGTGGCGAGCAGTTCGCCCCGCCGCACCCGCGCGCCTTCCTGGACCGCGATCCGCGTGATCCGCCCGCTCACCTCGAAGGCGGGCATCGTCTCGCGGATATCGACATTGCCGTAGAATGTCATCGCGTCGCTCTTCCGCCCGTCGCCGAGGCGGAGGAGCGCGCCACTGCCCGCGGCGGCAAGCAGCATCACCGCCACGAGAACGAGGCGGACCGGTCGGGACGGCAATTTCGGCAAGTCGCGGCTCCTCGCGATGTGCGATGCTTGTAACGCCGCGATACTGGACGCCGCCCCGCCCCGCCGCATTGATCGGGATCAACGCCGCCGGCCCCACGAACGGCGAAGGCGGATGCGACATCGCCGCATCCGCCTTCCGTTACCCTGCCCGGCCGAAGCCGGTGCGAAGGGTCAGGGCATCAGTTGCCCAGGAACGGGGTGAAGCCGGGGGAGGTCGTCACCGGCGTCTGCGTGCCGGCCGGCGAGCCCACGGTCGCGCTGTTGCCGAACGTCACGGCGCTGTTGCTGTGCGCCGCTTCCGTGGCGATCGGCTGGCTCTGCAGCGGAATCTGCCCGGCCATCGCCGTGCCCGCCGTCATCACCGTGAAACCCGCAAGCGCCGCCATGATCTTGATCGTCTTCGTCATTGCACTTCTCCATGTCGCGGAAGGCTCTTCGGCCGTTCCGTCGGTTTCCGCCGGCAGGGAGCAGCCGGCTTACGGAGATGCAGATGGGTCCTTGTGGCGGTTCGATGAACATGCCCTGTCTCAATATCATTCATGTGCAGAATGTATCGGTGCGGGGCTTGCGGCCGCTCAGGGAGCGATGAACCGTCCGCGCGCCGCGCCCAGCCGCTCGCCGATATGCCGGGCCACCTCGCTCACCCGCCTTGTCTTGTGCGTGTCGGGGTGGGCGATCAGCCAGTAGCTCCGGGTAAAGCGCAGGTCAGGCACGAGGCGGCGCAGCTCGGGAAACCCGATGGCCGCGTAATCGTGCAGGATGCCGATTCCATGCCCCGCCCGCACCGCCTCCATCTGGCCGACCACGCTGCCGCATTCGAAATGCCGCCGCATGATCCGCCCCAGCGTCGCCGCGTAGTCGAGCGCGCGGCTATAGGCGAGTTCCTCGACATGGGTGACGAACAGATGCCCGGCGAGATCCTCCTGCCGCCGGATCGGCCCGTGCCGGTGGAGATAGGACGCGGCGGCATAGACGCTCAACGTATAGTCGGTGAGCTTGCGCACCACGAGCCGCCCCTGTTTCGGCCGCTCCAGCGTGATGACGAGATCGGCCTCCCGCCGTGACAGCGAGAAGGTGCGCGGCAGCGGCACGAGCTGGATGGTCAGTTCTGGGTGCCGCGCCGCCAGCGCGCCGAGTTCGCGGGCAAGGAAATAGTTCCCGAGCCCATCCGGCGCGCCGACGCGCACCACCCCGGCCACCGCTTCCGCCGTGCCGGCCAGTGCCGTGCCGACGCGCAGGAAATCCGATTCCGCCCGCTCGGCGGCGAGCAGCAGCGCCTCGCCCGCTCCGGTCAGCGTGCAGCCGCCGGTATGCCGCTCGAACAGCTTCGCGCCCAGTTCCTCTTCCAGCGCCGAAAGCTGCCGCCCCACCGTCGCGTGGTTGAGCCGGAGCTGCCGCGCCGCGCCGAGAATCTGGCCGTGCCGCGCCACGGCGAGAAAAATCCGGATCCGGTCCCAGTTCATCGGGTCAGACGTTATTTCACGCACATCGATGCCGCAATCCTGCGCGTTGATACGCGGAATTCGAAGTGCCAAAGCCGGGTCTGCCATGCAACCAGGCGGAGGAAGTTTTTCCATGTCCACCGAGATCCAGCATTTCATCGACGGTCGTCTCGTCCCCGGCGGCAGCGGCCGCACGGCGCCGGTCTTCAATCCCGCGACCGGCGAGGTCTCCGGCCAGGTGCCGCTTGCCGCGGACAGCGAAGTGGCCGCCGCGGTCGAGGCCGCGCGCCGCGCCTTCCCCGCCTGGTCCGAAACCACGCCGCTGCGCCGCGCGCGCATCCTCAACCGCTTCCTGCACATCCTCGAGGAGCGGATCGACGATCTCGCCGCGGTGATCTCCGCCGAGCACGGCAAGGTGATCTCGGATGCGAAGGGCGAGGTGCAGCGCGGCATCGAGGTGGTCGAGTTCGCCACCGCCGCCCCGCTGCTGCTCAAGGGCGAGGTCACCGAGAATGTCGGCACCAGGATCGACAGCCACTCCGTCCGCCAGCCGCTCGGCGTCGTCGCCGGCATCACCCCGTTCAACTTCCCGGCGATGGTGCCGATGTGGATGTTCCCCGTCGCCCTCGCCTGCGGCAACTGCTTCATCCTCAAGCCCTCCGAGCGCGACCCCTCGGCCGCCCTGCTGCTCGCGCAATGGCTGAAGGACGCCGGCCTGCCGGATGGCGTGTTCAACGTCGTCCATGGCGACAAGACCGCGGTGGACGCGCTGCTCGCCCATCCCGACATTTCCGCCGTCAGCTTCGTCGGCTCGACGCCGATCGCCCGCTACATCTATGAAACCGCCGCCCGCCACGGCAAGCGCGCCCAGGCGCTGGGCGGCGCGAAAAACCACATGATCATCATGCCCGACGCCGACATGGACCAGGCGGTCGATGCGCTGATGGGTGCCGCCTATGGCTCCGCCGGCGAGCGCTGCATGGCGATCTCGGTCGCCGTCCCGGTCGGTGAGGCAACCGCCAACGCGCTGGTCGAGCGCCTCGCCCCCCGCGTGCGCGACCTGCGCATCGGCCCGGGCACCGACCCCGAGGCCGAGATGGGCCCGCTCGTCACCCGCCAGCATCTCGACAAGGTGCGGGGTTATATCGACGAGGGCATCGCCGCCGGCGCCGAGCTGGTCGTCGATGGCCGCGATTTCCGCCGCCAGGGCTACGAGAACGGCTTCTTCATCGGCGGCACGCTGTTCGACCGCGTCACCCCGGAGATGAAGATCTACCGCGAGGAAATCTTCGGCCCGGTGCTCTCGGTGGTCCGCGCCGGCAGCTTCGACGAGGCGGCGGGGATGATCAACGCCCATGAATTCGGCAAC
>JAJZFF010000677.1:1806-5095 GCA_021805485.1 Pseudomonadota bacterium | reverse complement strand
CCGCGCCGCCTGGCTGCTCGCCCCGGTGCCCGAGGCCAGCGCCGTCGCCGGCCGGCTGCGCGACCTGCTCGAAACCCCGGAAGCCCGCGCCCTCATCGCGTCCGAACCGCGCGCCGGCCGCCTGCTCCGTCCGCTCTGCCGCGCGCTCGGCCTCCGGCTGCCCGCCTGCCTGCGCCTGCCGCCCCGATCGAGGCCCGCCGTCGCGCCCGCCAAAGCTCGCGCCGCTGCCCCGACTACCGCCACGCAGCGTGCCGCGCCGGCGCCGCGCCTGTCGCCCCGCCGGCCCGTCCGGCCCGGCCCGCTTCACACCCGCGCGCCGCCGGTCCCGTCCTGATCGCCTTCAGGTCGCGGCGATACCGCCGCGCTCCCCGGACATCGCGGCGAAACCGCCGCCCGGCTGCATCCCTCGGGGCGCGGCCCGCATCCGCCTGCCGGGCCGGAACGCCGCCCGGTCAGTCGTTCGACCCGCCGAGGCTCGTGCCGCTGGCCGGCCCATTCTGCCCGGCATCGGGGTTCGGCAAAGGCTGCGCGCTGATGCCCTGGTCGGGGCTGTAGTGCGGCGCCGCCATGCCGCCCACCTCGCCGGCGGGCGAATAGGCGAGCCAGTCGGGCAGGCTCCTCTGGATCTGGTATTGCAGCTCGACATTCATGCTGCTCATCATCGTCTTGGTCAGGTCGTAGAGCGCGGCGCGCATCCGGTCCGGCGACTCGTTCGTCGGCGCGGTCTCGCTGCGCGAGACGGTCGCCTCGGCATAGCCGACGCGCTGGCCGTTGCTGGTCCGCACGTTGAGATCGACCGTCATGGTGCCCACCAGCGTGTCGCCCACCTGGTGCAGCGAGGCCTGCCGGATGACGAACGAGGCCGAGCCGGGGCTGCCATTCGCCACCAGCCGCTCATGCGCCATGCGCTCCAGCACGCGCGCCGGCGGCTCGGGGGCGAGGTCGATCATCTTCGCCGCGTCCGGTCCGGGCCGGTAATCGTCGCGGATGCGGATGCTGGCGACCTTCAGGGTGATCGGCGGCAGGTAGGAATAGTCGAGCCGGGCGAAGGTCGTCGGCGCCGGCGCCTCGGTGGCGCAGGCCGACAGCGCCAGCGGCGCCAGCACGATCCCGGCGAGGGCGAGGCGCCTCATGACGCGCCTCCCGGCTCGCCGGCCGAGGCGGCAGCGGCGATCTCGCCGCGCGGGAAGCGGAAATCGACATTGCAGAATTCGCACGTCATCGTGATGTCCCCGTCGATGGTCATGTGATCGAGATCGTCTCCGGAAAACCCGCCCAGCACGTCCGAGAGCCGGGCGCGCGAGCAGCGGCAGCCATAGGCGAGCGGCCGCGGCCGGTCCACCGCGACGCCCTCGCCGTGAAACAGCCGGTAGAGCACGCGCTCCGGCGGCAGCGTGTCGTCCAGCAGTTCCTCGTCGGTGATCGTCGCGGCGAGGATCTTCGCGGTGCGCCAGGCTTCCTCCTGCTCGGCCTCGCTCACCGCGGGGTCGATGCCGCCGGCGCCGGCGATCCGCTCGATCACCAGCGCCGCGGCGCGCCAGCCCGCCGGCGTCTCGGCGGCGGCGAGGTGGATCTGGCAGGGCAGCTGCTCGGAGGTCTCGAAATAATGATGCGCCATGTCCGCCAGGCTCTCGCCCTCGAGCGAGACGATGCCCTGGTGGCGCTCCATGTCCGGCCCCTGGTCCACCGTGAAGGCGAGGTAGCCGTCGCCCATCATCGCCCGCGCGGTGGCCTCTTCCGGCAGCGCGATCTCGTCGGACAGCCGGGCATAGCCGCGCAGCGCCCCGCCATCGGTGCAGTCGGCGAGCAGCAGCGGCACGGCGCCGTCGCCCTTGGCCTGGAGCGAGAAACTGCCGGTGAATTTCAGCGCGGTGGCGAGGCTGGCGACCAGCGCCAGCGCCTGGCCGAGCAGGGCGCGCACGTCGGGCGCGTGGTCGTGCCGGGTCAGCAGCGCGTCGGCGAGCGGGCCGAGCCGCACCAGCCGGCCGCGAACCGGCTGATTCGGGAGGAAAAACGGCGTGACACCGCGGGGCACGGCAATATCGGGCACGTCGGGCCGGGTGCGATCGAGAAAGGGCGGCAATTCGGTCATGGCCGTTAAATAGAGGCACTGCGCCCGTTTTGCCATCGCCGGCGGCGCGGCGCGCGATGCTGCGATGCAAAATCGCCGGCGGCGCGGCGGGTCGACCTCACGAAACCGCTTGCCCGACGCCGCCGCGCAAGCTAGCGAGGCAGCATGGCTGAGCATGATGATGGCGATCTGATCGCCGCGATCCGGGGGCTGGCGCGGGCGAACGTTCTTGTGGTGGGCGACCTGATGCTCGACCGCTACGCCTATGGGCGCGTCGAACGGATCAGCCCGGAGGCGCCGGTGCCGATCCTGACCGTGACGCGCGAGATCGCGATGCCGGGCGGGGCGGGCAACGTGGTGCGCAACCTCACCGCGCTCGATGCGGCGGCCGCCTTCGTCTCGGTGGTGGGCGACGACCAGGAAGGCTCCGACCTCACCGCGCTGATCGGCGGCCAGCCGAATGTCGAGCCCTGGCTGCTGGTGGAAACCGGCCGGGCGACGACGGTGAAGACGCGCTACATCGCCGCCGGCCAGCACCTGATCCGCGCCGACCGCGAACTGGTGATGCCGCTGACCGACAAGCTCGGCGAACGCCTGCTCAAGATCGCCTCCGACGCGATGGCGGCGACCTCCGTCACCGTGCTGTCGGATTATCGCAAGGGCGTGCTGGCGCCCACGATCGCCCGCAACCTGATCGCCAGCGCCCGCTCGATCGGCCGCACCGTGATCGTCGATCCCAAGGGGGCGGACTGGTCGCACTATGCCGAGGCCGACGTGATCACGCCGAACCGCCGCGAACTCGCCGAAGCGGTCGGGCGCGACCTGCCGGACGAGGCCGCCATCGTCGGGGCGGCGCGCGAGGTGATCGGCCGGTTCGGCTTCGGCGCGGTGCTCTGCACCCGCTCCGAGGACGGGATGAGCCTCGTGACCGTCGATACGGTCCGGCATTATCCGGCCGAGGCCGCGGAAGTCTACGACGTCTCCGGCGCCGGCGACACGGTGGTCGCGGTGCTCGCGGCGGGGCTGGCGAGCGGCCTGCCGCTCGAGATCGCGGCGCGGCTGTCGAACATCGCCGGCGGCCTCGTGGTGGGCAAGGTCGGCACCGCCGTCGCCCGGCCGGACGACCTGGTCGACGCGGTGAAGCCGGCCTCCGGCGCGCTGCGCAAGGTCGTCACCAGGCAGGCCGCCGCCGAGGCCGCCGAGCGCTGGCGCCAGCGC
>JAJZFF010000677.1:0-1796 GCA_021805485.1 Pseudomonadota bacterium | reverse complement strand
GCGCGGCTGGCGCATCGGCTTCACCAATGGCTGTTTCGACCTGCTGCACCCCGGCCATGTGCATCTGCTCGAACAGGCGCGCGCCGGGTGCGACCGTCTCGTCGTCGGCCTGAACGCCGACAGTTCGGTGCGCCGGCTCAAGGGCGCGTCGCGCCCCGTCCAGCCCGAGGCGGCGCGTGCCGCCGTGCTCGCCTCGCTCGCCAGCGTCGACCTCGTCGTGATCTTCGAGGAGGACACGCCGCTCGACCTGCTCTCGGCGATCCGGCCCGATGTCCTGGTCAAGGGCGCGGACTACACGCACGATACCGTGGTCGGCGCGCGCGAGGTCGAGTCCTGGGGCGGGCGCGTCATGCTCGCCGAGCTGCTGCCCGGCCATTCCACCACGGCAACGGTCACCCGCCTGCGCAGCTGAACGGCGCCGGCGCGCTTGCATCCCGCGCCGTCCCGCCCCCATATCGGTGTCTGGTCCTGTTAACCGGGCGCCGTTCCCGGAACGATCCGGCGGACACGGACATGTGCCGGCTTTGCCGAAAGCCCGCGCTGCGGTGGTCCCGTCCGGTCGCGTCGCGGCGCCGCATTCCGGAGTGTCGCCATGGCCGTCAATTCCCGGCAGTTCCGCATTCACCCGAGCGTTCCCGTCGACCTGTCGTCCTGGCCGACAGCCATCGACCCGCTCTTCGATTCGAAGCACGACTACCGCGCGGAACTGGATGACCACATCAAGCGGCTCAGCGAGATGCAGCAGCTGCTCTACGCCTCGAACCGCCATGCCGTGCTGATCATCTTCCAGGCGATGGACGCGGCCGGCAAGGATGGCGCGATCAAGCATGTGATGTCCGGCGTCAATCCGCAGGGCTGCCAGGTCTTCAGCTTCAGGCACCCGAGTGCCATGGAACTCCAGCACGACTTCCTCTGGCGCACGACGCGCAACCTGCCCGAGCGCGGGCGGATCGGCATCTTCAACCGCTCCTATTACGAGGAGGTGCTGATCGCGCGCGTGCATCCCGAGATCCTCGCCAACGAGGGCGTGCCGGAACCGCCGTCGGGGGTCGGCTCGATCTGGGAGCACCGCTACCGCTCGATCAACGATCTCGAACGCCACCTCTCCGGGAACGGCACGAAGATCGTCAAGATCTTCCTGCACATCTCGAAGGAGGAGCAGTTGCGCCGGCTGATCGCCCGGATCGACGATCCCTCGAAGAACTGGAAGTTCAGCACCGCCGACGTCGAGGAGCGGAAATTCTGGAACGACTACATGGCGGCGTATCAGGACTGCCTGAACGCGACCAGCACGGTCGAGGCGCCCTGGTACGCGGTGCCGGCGGATGACAAGCGCAACGCCCGCCTCATCATCTCGAACATCCTGCTGGAGACGATGCAGGAGCTCGACATGAACTATCCCGAGGTGAGCAGCAAGCGGAAGAAGGAGCTCGCCCGCATCCGCGAGGATCTCGCGAAATCCTGACGCGCCGTCAGGCCTTCCTGCGCTCGCCACCCAGATAGGCGGCCTGCACCTCGGGCGAGGTCAGCAGCGTCTTCGCGTCGTCCTCGATGACGAAGCGGCCGACCTCGAGCACATAGCCGCGATCGGCGAGTTTCAGCGCGCTGCGGGCGTTCTGCTCGACGATCAGGATGGTGACGCCGCTGTTGGCGATCTCGCGCAGGGTGCGGAAAATGCCCTGGACGATGATCGGCGCGAGGCCGAGGCTCGGCTCGTCGAGCAGCAGGAGGCGGGGCTTCGCCATCAGCGCCCGGCCGATCGCCAGCATCTGCTGTTCGCCGCCGGACATCGTGCC
>JAJZFF010000422.1 GCA_021805485.1 Pseudomonadota bacterium | reverse complement strand
CGAAGACGACCGATTTCATCAGCCCGAGCAGCACGTCGTGCGGGCTGGTCGCCATCTGCATCTGCGCGACGATCGCCGAGGGCGGAAAGCCGAGAATGCCCATCACGAAGCCCATGCCGAGCACGCCCGAAACGTCGATCCCGAGGGCGAGGGCCGGCATCACCAGCATCGCCGCCGCCATCCGGGGAATGACGAGCATGGTGCCGGGGTCGATTCCCATCGTCGTCAGTGCCGCGACTTCCTCGTTGACCATCATCGTGCCGAGTTCGGCGGCGAAGGCCGAGCCGGTGCGCCCGGCGAGGATGACGGCGGCGAGCAGCGGGCCGAGCTCGCGGAACAGCGACAGCGAGACCAGGGCGGCGACGTAGATGTCGGCGCCGAACTGGCGCATCGGGATCGCCGACTGGAAGGCGAGGATCATGCCGATGAGAAAGCCGAGCATGATCACCAGCGGCAGCGCCTGCGCGCCGGCGCGCTCGGCGATGCGGAAGAAATTGCCGCCGCGCAGGAAGCGCCGCCGGGCCGGCAGGCCGGTCGTGGCGAGGATGGTCTCGCCGAAGAAGGCGATGCGCACGCCCAGCGTCCGCAGCGGCCCGGGGCCTCGCACCGTGCGCGGCGGCGGCGGCGGCGCGCCGGTCTCGGGCAGGGCGGCGCGCAGCCGGGCGATCAGGCCCTCGGCCGCCGGCGTCAGCCCCTGCCAGCGGGTTTCCCCGTCATGGCCGCGTTCGAGGGCGAGCAGCAGCGCCGCGCCCGAGGTGTCGATCCGCGCCGCGCGCGAGAGGTCGAGCGTCATCACCCCCTGCGCCGCGCGGGCGACGGCGATGGCGCGCGGCCAGGCCTCGGTCAGCGCGGCGGCGGTGAGCGGCCCGGTCAGGGCGATCACCGGCCCGTCCGCGCCGCCCGCGATCTCGACCGCGGCCTCGCTCATCCGAACCAGGCCGGAAGGTGCCAGCCCAGACGCGCCGCTACCTGAAGGATGCCGCCATGGATCATCTCAAGCGCTACATATAGGACGATCGCGAGCCCGACCCAGACCAGCCAGCGCCGTTTCGTGAGCAGGCGCGCGACGAGGTTGGCGGCGATGCCCATCAGCACCACCGAAACCAGCAGGCCGGCGGCAAGCAGGGCGGGGTGGTCGCGCGCCGCCCCCGCGACCGCCAGCACGTTGTCGAGGCTCATCGAGATATCGGCGATGATGATCCGCAGCGCCGCGTCGCGCAGCTTGCCGGGGGCTTCTCCCGCCGCCTCCTCCGGCTGGTGGTTGAACTCCCGCCAGGATTTCCAGACCACGTAGAGCAGCAGGATGCCGCCCGCGAGCGTCAGCCCGATGATCGCCAGCAGCCGGAGCGCGACCAGCGCGAGGGCGATGCGGATCACGGTGGCCGCCGCGACGCCGATCAGGATCGCCTGTTTCTGCTGCGCCTTGGGCAGCCGCGCCACGGCGAGACCGATGACGATCGCGTTGTCGCCCGCGAGGACGAGGTCGATCATCAGGACCTGCGCGAGCACCAGCGCATCGGCGAGCATGAATTCCATTGCATCGGGTTCGCGGAGCCGGCCCATCTTGTCAACCGGACCGCCCCGGCCCAAAACGGCGCCGCGCCGCCTGCCGGCCTGGAAGATGGGAGAATTCGATGGTTCCGCGTTACGCCCGCCCGCAGATGGTCGCGATCTGGCAGGACTTGAACCGCTACCGGATCTGGTTCGAGATCGAGGCGCTGGCCGCCGAGGCGATGGCCGCCACCGGCGACGTGCCGGCCGAGGCCGCCCGCGCCATCCGCGAGAAGGGCGGCGCGCGGATCGCCGCGATGACCGAGGCCGATGTCGAGCGTATCGCCGAGATCGAGCGCGAGACCCGGCACGACGTGATCGCCTTCCTCACCTGGCTGGCCGAGGGAATCGGGCCGGACTCGCGCTTCGTCCATCTCGGCATGACCTCGTCGGACGTGCTGGATACCTGCCTCGCCGTGCAGCTCACCCAGGCGAGCGATCTTTTGCTGGAGGGGATCGACGCGGTGATGGCGGCGCTCAAGCGCCGGGCGATCGAGCACAAGCTCACGCCGACCATCGGCCGCAGCCACGGCATCCATGCCGAGCCGACCAGCTTCGGCCTCAAGCTCGCCGGTCACTACGCCGAATTCGCCCGCAACCGCGCCCGCCTGCTCGCCGCGCGCGAGGAGATCGCCACCTGCGCGATTTCCGGCGCGGTCGGCACCTTCGCGCATCTCGACCCCGCGATCGAGGCGCATGTGGCGCAGAAGCTCGGCCTGCGGCCCGAGCCGGTCTCGACCCAGGTGATCCCGCGCGACCGCCACGCCGCCTTCTTCGCCGCCCTCGGCGTGATCGCCTCCGGGATCGAGCGGCTGGCGACCGAGGTGCGCCACCTGCAACGCAGCGAGGTGCGCGAGGCCGAGGAATTCTTCCACCCCGGGCAGAAGGGCTCGTCGGCGATGCCGCACAAGCGCAACCCGGTGCTGTCGGAAAACCTCACCGGCCTTGCCCGCATCGTGCGCGGCTACGTGGTGCCGGCGATGGAGAACGTCGCCCTCTGGCATGAGCGCGACATCAGCCACTCCTCGGTCGAGCGGGTGATCGGGCCGGATGCGACGATCACGCTCGATTTCGCCCTGCACCGGCTGGCCGGCATGATCGAGAAGCTGACGGTCTATCCGGAGCGGATGGCCGAAAATATCGAATCGCTCGGCGGCGTCGTGCATTCGGGCGAGGTGCTGCTGCTGCTCGCCCGCGCCGGCATCTCCCGCGAGGATGCCTACCGGATCATCCAGCGCAACGCGATGGCGACCTGGACCGCGCTCGGCAAGCCGGATTTCCGCCGCTTCCGCGACCATCTGCTGGCCGACCCGGACGTGGCCGGCCGGATCAGCCCGGAGGCGATCGACGCGGCGATGGACCCGCGCCTGCATCTCGCCCGGGTCGATTCCATTCTCGACCGGGTGTTCGGCTCGCACTGACCGGCGGCGCGCGATGTGCTCGCTGATCCTGTCGTTCCTGCCGGGCGATGCCTGGCCGGTCGTGATCGGCGCCAATCGCGACGAGATGCTGGCGCGGCCGTGGGACCCGCCGGCCGCGCACTGGCCGGACCGTCCCGGCGTGGTCGCCGGGCGCGACCGCACCGCCGGCGGCACCTGGCTCGGCCTGAACCGCCACGGCGTGGTCGCCGCCCTGCTCAACCGCACCGGCAGCCTCGGTCCCGCGCCGGACAAGGCGAGCCGGGGCGCGCTGCCGCTGATGGCGCTGGAGGAGCGCTCGGCGGCGGCGGCGGCGGCGCGGCTCGCCCGGCTCGATGCCGGGTGCTACCGCAGCTTCAACCTGCTCGTCGCCGACGCCGCGGGCGGGTTCGTGCTGCGCGGGCTGGAACGCGGCGCGCCGGAGACGATGCGGCTCGACCCCGGCATCACCATGATCACCGCGCACGACCCGAACGATCCGGACAGCCCGCGCATTGCCCGCTATCGCGGTGCGTTCGAGGCTGCCCCCCGCCCCGATCCCGCCGCCGATGCGTGGGAAGCCTGGCGGGCGCTGCTGGCGGATCGGGCCCCGCCCGCCGACACTGCACTCAATGTCGGCCCGCGTGGCGGGTTCGGCACCGTGTCCTCGGCGCTGATCGGCCTCGGCGGCGAACGCGCGCGCTTCCTTTTTGCTCCCGGTCCGCCTGACCGGACCGATTTCGCGTCGGTCATCTGAGGCTGGTTAAGCCGCGGATGGGCCGGCCCTGCAACAATCGGGCCGGTGGCTCTGCTTACCGCATGGTCGGAATCGCGAATTCGGCGCCGGCGCGGATGCCGGTCGGCCAGCGCGAGGTCATGGTCTTCAGCTTGGTGTAGAAATGCACGCCTTCATGGCCGTGCATGCCGTGATCGCCGAAGGCCGAGCGTTTCCAGCCGCCGAAGGAATGGAACGCCATCGGCACCGGGATCGGCACGTTGATGCCGACCATGCCGACCTCGATCTGGTCGGCGAAGCTGCGCGCGGCGTCGCCATCGCGGGTGAAGATCGAGGTGCCGTTGCCGAATTCGTGCTCGTTGATGATCCTCACCGCGCCATCGAAATTCGCCTCGCGCACCACCGAGAGCACCGGGCCGAAGATCTCCTCGCGGTGGATCTTCATCCCGGGCCGGACATGGTCGAACAGGGTCGGGCCGACGAAATGGCCGTCCTCGTGGCCCTGCAATCTCAGGCCGCGGCCATCGACGACGAGGCGCGCCCCTTCCGCGATGCCGGCCTCGATATAGGATTCGACCTTCGCCTGGTGTTCCCTGGTGATCAGCGGCCCCATCTCGGCCTCGGGGTCGAGCCCGGGGCCGACTTTCAGGCTGCGCGCCCGGCTCGCGATGCGCTCGACCAGCGGGTCGGCGATGCCGCCCACCGCGACGGCGACCGAGATCGCCATGCAGCGCTCGCCGGCCGAGCCGTAGGCGGCGCCGATCAGCGCGTCGACCGCCTGGTCGAGATCGGCGTCGGGCATGACGATCATGTGGTTCTTGGCGCCGCCCAGCGCCTGCACGCGCTTTCCGTGATGCGAGGCGGTGCGGTAGATGTGCTCGGCAATCGGCGTCGAGCCGACGAAGCTGACGGCGGCGATGCGCGGGTCGGTCAGCAGCGCGTCGACGGCGGTGCGGTCGCCGTTGATCACGTTGAACACGCCTGCCGGCAGGCCGGCTTCCTTCAGCAGTTCGGCGAGCAACAGGCCGGGCGAGGGGTCCTTTTCCGAGGGCTTGAGGATGAAGCAGTTGCCGCAGGCGATCGCCATCGGGAACATCCACATCGGCACCATCACCGGGAAGTTGAACGGCGTGATGCCGGCAACGACGCCGAGCGGCGCGCGGAACGAGTAGCTGTCGATGTTGGTGCCGACATTGCGCGAATAATCGCCCTTCAGCAGTTCGGGAATGCCGCAGGCGAATTCCACCACTTCAAGGCCGCGCACCACTTCGCCGCCGGCATCGGCAATGACCTTGCCGTGTTCCAGCGTGATCGCCTTCGCCAGCTCGTCCTTGTGCTGCTCGACGAGTTCCTTGAAGCGGAACATGATCCGCGCCCGGCGCAGCGGCGGGGTGGCGGCCCAGGCGGGGAA